>JAPLGZ010000655.1 GCA_026389895.1 Chloroflexota bacterium
CGCAGCGGCGCAAAGCACAACAAAAACACGGACAAAAAAGCGCAGCCAGCATGGCCGAGCCGCGTTGCCCATAGGCGCTGGCTTGTTTTTCCTTGGCGCCGCTGCGCCGCTGCGTTAAAATTTAAGCTTTGCGTAACATGAGTTAATATGCATGATTCTGGCAGGAAGTCACCAGTTGTACTACGATTGAGGGCAGCTACAAGGGCAACCGTTCAGAAAAGACCACTGGAGGCAGGAAAGATGATCCGGGAATTTAGTGTGGTGATCGAGAAAGATGAAGATGGTTATTATGTGGCATCAGTGCCGGCACTGATGCCACACGCAGGCTCGTTCGTTAGATGCCCTCATGAAACGCATCAAAGAGGAGATCGAACTCTGTCTTGAAGCGGAAGAACCCATCGCGAATGAATTTATCGGTGTCCAGCGTGTGGCGATCACGGCATGAGTACATTTCCCGCCGTCTCCAGCGCGCAACTCATCAGGCATTGCGTAAGCTTGGATTTGAGGTAATCCGCATGCCACGGTTATCTGGTGTCACGGTACGCACAGCCAAGCATCTTGCTGAATACGAACGAAATGGCAGTTTCAGGCGAACAGGTTGCCCACATAGGCTGGCGCCGACTGGGCGAGATCAAGGGCTTGTGGGGTTGGTTGCCCGCTTTCATTGGCTGGGTGCTTGGTGTGTTCGCCCCACTACTCGCTTAGCAGCACAGCTTTTGGTTAGATGGACCCTCCGGGCGGTGATTTATTAGGCCGCACAAATTGCATAGCCTCAGGAGATCTATGAATAACGAAATAGAAGTACTGAAACAGTTTTTCGCCGCAATCAATCGCAATGACATGCAAGGGATGACAAAGCATTTTGATCCGCAGATTGTGCGCATCGAACCGGAGGGCTTTCCGACAGCCGGTACCTATCAGGGAATCGCGGAAGTCCAGGATCATGTTGCGAAAGGACGCGGGACATGGGCTGAGGGAACCTGTGAACCCGAGGAATTTCTGACGAATGCGGACAAAGTCGTTGTTTATCTCCACGTTTGGGTCCGCTTAAAGGACTCGCCGGACTGGGTTGGCGGACGTTTTGCAGATGGTTTCGTGTTTCGTGAGGGTAAGATCACCCAATATCTCTCCTTTGGAGAACGGCAGGATGCCCTCAAGTGGGCTGGCATTGAAGAACAAAAGCTACCCTAAGCATGCCACGCCGAACGGCAACAAACCAGCCGATCTGGCCGACCAGGTTGATAGCGGGACTCTTTGGGCGGCTGACCCGGTAAAGGATTTTATATGAACACGTATGAACAAATCAAAGCGTATATTGCCACTCAACCTGCACCAAAACGCAGTGATATGCAAGAGCTGCACGGCATCATTCTAGCGTTGATGCCAGCATGTAGGTTGTGGTTCCTAGATGGCAAAGACGAGAACGGGCGAACAGTTTCTAACCCGAACATAGGCTATGGATTACAGTCCAGAAAATATGCCGATGGTAAAACCAGAGAGTTCTATCAAATTGGTATCAGTGCAAACACAACTGGAATCTCTGTCTATGTCCTCGGCATAGAAGACAAGAAGTACTTAGCCGAGACATATGGAAAAGAACTCGGCAAGGCCAGCGTAACAGGGTATTGCATTAAGTTCAAGACGCTAAAAGATGTAAACCGAGATATACTGCAAGCCGCTATAAGACATGGCATTGAGCAGTCAAGCATCTAACATTGTTTTTAACCTGACTTATTTGGCCGTCACGACCCTTGCAGAAGCTAGGCGCGCCAGCCAAAACGCAGGTTAAAACAGCGTTATGCCGCCGAATGGCAAGCATTTCGTTTGTGTTGATAGGCCGTGATCTGGCGCTGCGTGAAGGGGAGGATGTGACTAATGGGATGGGAAGCACTCGAGCAGTGGGGTGACGACGTCGCGCGCATCGAACCACTCGCTGGCGGCGTGGCCAACGACGTGTGGAGCGTGCGCATCAACGGGCAGCTCGCGGTCGCTCGTCGCGGGGTCAGGAGCAACGCTGATCTGGCGTGGGAGACCGAGCTCCTCGTCCGCCTCGACCGGGCAGGTCTGACTGTGCCGGTGCCGATCCCGACGACGGCCGGCCGGCTGTTCGCCGACGGTGTGGTCGTGATGACCTACGTCGAGGGCGGACCGCCCAAGACGGAAGCTGACTGGCGGCGTGTGGCCGACACACTCCGCCAGTTGCATCGGTTGACGCCGGGGTGGCCGCAGCGCCCGGGCTGGCGGTCGTCGACCGACCTCCTGCACGTCGAGACCGGGACGAGGATCGACCTCGGCGCGATGCCGCCGGAGGGCGTTGCTCGCTGCCGTGCCGCGTGGACGCGGCTCGTCGGACGTCAGACCTGCGTCGTCCACGGCAACCCCAACAACCCTGGCAACGTCCGCATAACCGCCGATCGGGTCGCGCTGATCGACTGGGACGAGGCGCACGTCGACGTGCCCGACCTCGACCTGGTGCTGCCCCACAACGCCGCCGCTCTCGACGATGCGGCGCACGACATCGCCGCGCAAGCGTCGGCCGCATGGGAAGCCGCCGTCTGCTGGGACGACGAGTACTCAGTCAAGCGGCTCGCTGAAGTTCGAGCAGTCTGAGCAGCAGCGGCAGCGCATCCAGAGACCTCGCCTACTGCTGGAATCTTCGACGGGTCGGGCGCGCCGAACGGCCAGTTCGGTGGTCGAGTACGACGACGAGTCCAGCCGGTTCTATTACAAGTCTCGCACCCTTCTTGACGGCATCTAAGGACAGGCACAAGGTACTGTGAGTCGCTGTAGTAGTTGATAATGATACCCGATTCATAAAAAACTAAAGTTGCCTACCAGATGCCGGGAAGTAGTCGCTTCGTTCGACTGATATACGCTTGATAGACAGAACCAAAGTGATTACTCCCCAGGCCTAAAGGCCGGGGCTTCTATAACTACCGACGAATCGGTGTTGATGCTCGCTAATCCACGAGCAAGAATATTGAGGGCGGCGTTATGATCTTGATGCAAGACCAAGCCGCAGTGCGGGCAATCATGGCGACGAACACTTAAGTCTTTGGTTACAAGGGCATGGCAACCAGAACACATTTGCGTTGTCCCTCTGGGGTTGACGCGTACCACAACCCGACCAGCATCTGCCGCTTTGTCGGTTGTGACGATGAAGTAACTAAACCGATCTGCCCCCTAGGTAAAGCTTTTGAGCGATTTCTAAGACTGCTCAAACTGATCACGATCTCACTAACGCACCATATCACGCATAAAGTGAGGGTCAGGTATCTCAAAGTTTCCACCATGAAGCTCCGACTCCGCGATTCGCTTATCCTGTCATCCGACATTATCCGCCAGATCGTGATGATCTGGTATAGTACTTTGCTTTTAATGAAAGTCTCCAGGAATTTCCATATAATCGGCTACGTTGGGATATGATACGGAAAGTTTCCGTATCATTCTATTGTTCGGGCGCTTCCCGCAAGCCACACTCGCAGGCTGGCATTGAGTAGAAGGAGCCTCAAAAATGATCGATGTTGTAGAAAATTCTGTTATCTCCTTACCAACCCCGATATTGCGCACCGCTCGCTTGCGATTGCGCCCTTTCACGGAAGCCGACACGAACGCCATCTTCGCACTGCAGAGCAACCCACGTGTGTTGCGCTATTGGGACGCACCACCCTGGCGAGAGCGTGCGCAGGCCGAGCGTTTCATCGTGCGTTGCAAGCAGATGGAGCAGGAAGGCAGTGGGGCGCGGCTTGCCATCGAACGCACCGCCGACGATAGGTTCATCGGCTGGTGCGTTTTGATGAATTGGGACGCAACGTATCGCAGCGCGCTGCTGGGATACTGCCTCGATGAGCCGGCATGGGGCCAGGGCTTTGCCACTGAGGCCGCAGGCGCCTTGCTGCAGTGGGCCTTCAACACGCTGGATCTGAACCGTGTGCAATCCGAGGCCGATACACGCAACGCAGCATCGGCTCGCGTGCTGGAAAAGCTCGGATTTTTGCGCGAAGGTATGTTGCGGGAAAATTGTATTGTCGATGGCGAGGTGTCAGATTCGTGGGTGTATGGGTTGCTTAGGCGGGAGTGGGAGCCGTTGCAGTCACGGCCGTCGGCTGGCTAATACGGTGATGCAGTTCATTCCATAGGAAATTCCTCAGGCGCCCTTGCTCATTTAGCAGCAAGCAAAAGGCAAATGTGACGGACTTTGCCCGAACATTACAGGCACTTGACGCTTGCGGCGATCACGCGCGTTCAAGGTTTCTCGCCCGCTTTGGTGTTTGTTGGTTGGCGAGGTGATCTGCCCGTAGCCGCAAGCGCAAGCGATGTTGGGGTTCGGCCGCTTCGCACGCATACGTTCCTATGTTTGGAGCTTTCCATGTTCAAAAAAACGCAGCCGATTATAGGCACCCGCGACATCAAACGCGCCATCGAGTTCTACACCCAGCGCCTTGGCTTTCAACTCGCTTTTGGCGACAAAACCGAGCCACCGAATTACGTCGGATTTCGGCGCGACGCGGTGGAACTCCACCTGCAATTTCAGTTCGAACACGAGATGAGCAGAATTCGCCTGCGGTTTCTCGTGGACGACCCAGATGCACTATTCAACGAATACCGGGAACGCGGCGTCGAATGCAGTGACAGTGGCATCCGCGATACTCCTTGGGGGACACGTGAGTTCGCCCTCTACGATCTGGACCGGAATGCACTAACGTTCTACCGGCATTTGATGAGCGCGGAAAAGGAGCCGCAACCTGCAGCCTAACCATGCGCGGCACCAGATTCGCTGCGCTCAGGGCTGATCTCGGCTTTTCCTTCGGCGATGGAGTCTTGTCAGCAGTATGGTGGTGCTTTCGTCGCTCTCTAGTGAGTTGGGTGTCCGTTCGGCGTACAAGGAGATCATAAATGCAAACACAAGGATTCAAAACAGTTAACGGTCATGAGATTGTAGCGGACATCTACCCTTTGTCTCACGCGAGGGATGGGGAGAACCTGCCCGCAGTTCTGTTCATTCATGGTGGCGGATTGATCATGGGCCATCGGAAGATGATCGCTCCAAGTCATATACAAGCATTTCACGAGGGTGGCTTTCATGTTATTTCAATCGACTACCGTCTGGCGCCAGAGACAAAGTTGCCAGAAATTGCCGATGATATACAGGACGCTTGGCATTGGCTGAGGGAAAAAGCGGAATCATTCGGCATTGCTCGTGAACGAATCGCAATTGTCGGTCATTCCGCTGGGGCTTTTCTGACCTTGATGAGTGGTTACAGGCTCGACCCTCGCCCTGCAGCGCTTGTGGCGATGGCTGGCTACGGAAAGTTGACGCACGACGAATTCAAGAAGCCTAGCCCTTACTATGTGCAGCAACATGCAGCGGCTGATGCGAATGATGCACGAAGTTCGGTCGGCGCAGGAACAATCTCAGCAAGTGGTCCAAATGATTCTATGCAACGATACACAGGACGGGGGCTCTTTTATCTTTACTGCCGTCAACAAGGCATTTGGTTGCGCGAGGTGACCGGTCACAATCTGAGCGATCAAGAGTGGTTCGCACAATACGAGCCGATTCGCAATGTATCAGCGGCATACCCACCAACTATATTGCTCCACGGTGAAGCAGATACCGATGTACCTTTTGATCAGTCGGTGCTAATGCAACAGGAACTAAATCGGCATGGAATCGCGCATGCATTCATAAGCAATCCCAATTGGGGACACGGGTTTCTTTATGTCCCCCATGATCCATCTGTGAACAAGGCGTTCACACAGATCATCGCATTCCTACACCAGCACGTCTAAATGTGTTATGGCGAGATTGAAACCAAAATCATCATGCCGGCTCGTTTTCGGTGTATAGTGCACGCATGGCGCGATTTAGCTGGCTGCATAGGCACTGGCCGAGCCAAGAGGCGCTCCGCTATGGACTACCGGTGATTGCAGCACGTCCACACGCGAACGTGATTAACCGGATTTTGGCAGGCCGGTTGAAGGGATGCTCAGGTGAGTAAAGTGAGAGAATTAGAAACGAAACGTTTACGGTTGCGACCCTTTACCAACGACGACATGGAGATTCATCGCGTCGTATTCTCTGATCCCGAAGTGTGTCACTTCTACTGTACGAATACCCGCACTGAGCAAGAGACACGCGAATGGCTAATTCACCGGAAATGGCAGGTACGCAACGAGGATGAATTGGTTTTTTTGGCAGTAATTCGCAAGGAAGACGGTCAGATCATGGGTTTGGTAGCTTTACAACTATTTGTTGCCACCTGGTTACGCTTTGCGGATGCACCGGATACACCGTTTCACCCCTTAATCATCGAGTTATCGTACGCAATCGGGCGAGTTTACCAGCGACAGGGCTATGCCACCGAAGCATGTCAGGCGGTGATTGAATACGGATTTAAGGAGATGGGTCTGCCCCGGCTCACCAATGGCGTCGTACCTGAAAATGTGGCATCTTCTCGTCTCTGTGCACGATTAGGGTTTCATCAAGTGCCAAACCTGCATCCTGAAGGGACCGGCCATGTCTGGATTTTGGATAATAAGCTGTTGGAT
>JAPLGZ010000420.1 GCA_026389895.1 Chloroflexota bacterium
GCGTGTCTCCACCCAGATTTCATCCGGTTGCAACTGGCTCGTGTCGAGCGGTTCTTCTTCAAGGCGTAAATCACGCGGGCCATGCAATATGGCGATCTTCATTCGGTTACTCCTGGTTACACATAGGAAAGGCTGCCTCACCCCCTACGCCCGCTGGGCGTCCCCTCTCCTGAACGATAAGGCTGTTTCAGAAGAGGGGAGCAGACCAACTGCATTGGCTGTGCTCCGCTTCTACTGAAGCGTCCTCCTCTCCTGAACTCAGCCTTATCGTTCAGGAGAGGAGGCTAGGGGGTGAGGCAGCCTTTAAAGCGTGTCAAAAAATGTCAGATCCGCGCCGAAATTATCCATCGCCACGACCTCATCACCGCGTAGCCGGGTGCGAATTTGCCGCGTGCGATGCCGCAGCGTGATCTCGTGGAGGGGTAAGGGAAAGGTCAGCGTCATCCAGCGATTGATCGGCGGTGCGGTGATCACAAGATAGCCATTGCTGAACTGTGGTTCACCAGCCACGCCAGCCAGGTTGAGCGTCGCCGGCTGCACCCAGGGCGGTATCCGTACAAAAAGCGCCCCCGCTCGTTTGATGCGCACGCGTAACGCTGGATGAGTATACGGCGATTCCACCTGAATGGCGTCAGTTTCGTGGTCAAAGAGCAGATTCACCCAATGCCCAGCTGCGTCAAAGCGCGTCACTTCCCGATAGACTTCGCACAATGAAGCAACCGCACCACCGACAATGTCCATGTTAAAGCTGACATGGTTGGCATCGGCTGGTTCGTGGCCATAGGGGGCAGGGAAACCAAATGCGCCCAGATGCCGGTTCGCCATCTCATGCTGGCCATCCTCGTGGTTGGGATTGGGCGGCTCGACGATAAATGCCGTGTCGCGTAATTGGGCTGGCAGCAGATGGCCCCGCACAATCCGCTCGGCGTCCTGATAATATTCGGGATAGCCCCAGCGTCCTAAAATGAGCGCCGTCTCGACAATGTCGCCGGTGTTGTTGCATTCACCCTTGTCGGGATCGGCATTATCGCCACTCATTTCGATCACCCAGCCTAATTCGTCGCGAATCTGCCAGAGACCGTTGTCATAAAAGGCGCGCACCCGTTGCAGCAAAGGTGCATCGTGGGTCAAATTGGCCAGCTGGGCCAGCGAGGACATTACACAAGTTGTTGAGTGGGTGTGTGTGCCAAAGGTCTCCCGATCATAAGCGCCATCCGCTTTGAAAAAGTCATTGACCACCTTTTCTTTGAGGATCAGGGCCAGTTCCAGTGCTGGGCCGTAATTCGTCGCCCGGTAGAATTTGACCAACGGCCCCAAGGCGCGCGCCAGCCCGACAATAAAGGTTGAGTCGATCAACTTCAGGCCCAGCGTCTCTTCCAACTGGCTGCGATCCCACCCCTTTGTCGGCTCCCACAATTGGAGGATGGCGGTTATGCTTGCTTCGGCTACTGCTTGGGCGTGGCGTGATTGGCGAAATTTGGTTAAGGCATAGAGCGCGTGGAACCCTTCACGCACATTATGGGCCATAAAGTTGACCAGCGGCCCCCCTAGTTCCTGGCGATTGAGCGGCAAGGGAACAGGGCCGCCATAGGAAAAGAACGCTGCTCGCGCATGTTTTTCTATGGCATCTTCGTCAATCGAGATGCCCAGCGTCTCCTCGGCGTTAAGCAACGCGTTTAAATGCCGCCCCGGCACATGCGATTCCGAATGCGCCCAGCTAAACTTTAACCAGGTTTCGGGGCGAACTTGCGAACCGAAAAAAGGAATATCGTTGTCATCCGCATTAAAGACACTCTGCATCGTGCGACAACCCAGGGCAATGGCCGCGCGGATGTCGGTGGTGTTGATATTGTTCAGTTTTGTCATCTGAGTGACTCGTTTTTTGTAGCTGCCGATTGGTGAACAGGATTGTCTATAAGCGACGAAATACGCTCGCCATTTATCATCTGTACGCGATTGTAGCACGGTCTTTCTGTGTACGCAACGCGCCAATTTGGGGGGATTTATCCCTAATTTAGACGCCAATGGAATGGCGCCCCTGACCGTAGCAATTTGCGCCCAACGGGAACTCGGTGACTTAAGCGCTTAGGTTCTTAGTCGCTGAGGCGACTTGTTACTGTCCGCCGCGGGATTTATCCCCGCGCAAAAGTCTATATAGTTGGCGGGGATGTTGGGTGGCAAGCAATTCATCGCCACATGGCATGGCGCGAGGATAAACAAGCAGATCCACAGAGTGGCTCAGAGAACATCGAGGAAAAGCAAGTCACTGCTGCTCTCCGCCGTATGCTCCAGGCTAGCTTGTGTGCTCTGTGGATCTGCTTTTATTTGAGAGCGTTAATAACAGCCTGCCACCCGCGCCCGTAGCTGAACAATCGGCAATACCACATCGAGCTTGGGGTGGGCACATCGACCAAACGGCCCATCTCTTTTAAAGCCGTCACCAGCGCGTCTATTTCCATCGGGCGGCCACGTTCCAGATCTTGTAGCATGGAAGTCTTGTGCGCGCCAATCGCCGCTGCGCCGGCATTGCGTTTGTCCACCTACATGCCTAAGCGCACCCCCATCTTTTCGCCACTCGCCTGGGCCTCCAACATCATCGCTCGCGCCACGGATCGTGTGCCGGGATCGGTGGCGAG
>JAPLGZ010000807.1 GCA_026389895.1 Chloroflexota bacterium
CCACATAAGATTGCACAACATCTGGTGCTTCGGCCTGATCGACGCCGATCACCTGCACTTGATTGGCATAGCGGGCCGATGTCGCCTCGACAGCCGGCAACTCCTCTTGGCACGGGCCGCACCAGGTCGCCCAAAAATTAAGCACAACGGGCGTGCCGCGATGTGCCCGCAAATTGAATGTTTTACCATCTAACGTGGTGAGGGTAAAGTCTGGGGCTGGATAACCAATCGCTGGTTGGGGATTGTGGAGCACGGTTTGCGCGAGCAACGGCGCCTGACTTTCCCATAACCAGGCGCCGCCAAAGATTAAAATCAAGCCAAAAACTAAGTGCCAACGATTCATATTAGAATAAGCAAGACCAAGAAAGTTATATGGCCAAATCAAAAGGTAGATCGCTTATATCACGGAGACGGCGTCCCTCTACCATGATAGCTAAAAGCTCTAAACTAACTTCATCATTAGTTTCATTTATTGCTTCAATTAATTCTGGAAGCGCAAAATGATAAACACAATCTAGGTCACCTGTACCTAGCGCAAGAGCCGCTATACGAGCGGGATACGGTTCAGCAGTAACTGCAACAATATGAGGCAGATGACCCTTTCGATTTCGAATTAGATTCAATGCCTCTGTTCGCGCGTTTTGCGCTCTGTCACTACGTAGTGTCCATTTACAAGAAATCACAGCATGCAATAATGGTCGCGCTATTTTATAATTTTCTCTGCGCAATGGTGTAAATTTTGCATATTTCTCAGATTCGTCAGTCAATATCCCAAACTGATTAACTTCTATATCTGTAACCGGTTGTCGGCTTACCACAATATCTGGCCCAACAATATAATTGCCACCCAACGCAGAGCTTAGTGCTCGTTCTTTTTTGAGTAATTTCGCAATGTGAGCCAGGTGCTCATATTGATCGAAGTTCGAAATATCGGTATTATTAGTAGAATAGAGCCAATTGCCAGGTCTAAGATGCTGCAAAAGCATAAAAGATTCCTGAATAAATTCTCTTGTTGTTACCTCAAAGCTGCGGCCTGCGGTCTGTCCACCTTTTAGCCGCTCATAGTTTTGAGTATAGCTAATTCGGCTTAAAATGCCCCAGGCCACCTTTTTGCTATGGCTTGATCCAACATCAGCAAAATTAGGGTACTCTTCCCCGCTTTTACTTTTCTGAATTCTTATAATTCCCTCACATATAGCTTTATGGTATTCATTTCGTAGTTCAGTAATATTCATAGTAACTTGCCATCTTAGGCCTGGGTTTACTTCTGTGGCTTATAGAAACCAATCACATATTCTTCATGCATTCTCTGTTGAATTTGAGAAGTATGATCAACTTTCATTCCAGCAGGCAACATACGCCGATTGCGATCAATCTGGCGCACACCAATTTTAGGGACATTAAAACCAACTTCATTACCTATTTCGGCTAGACATTTGCCAGTCTCAGTATCTTTACCGCGCATGATAGAGCTTGCCACAACAACTATTGCAATTTTTCCCGGCTTGAGGACACGATACATTTCACGCAATGTGCGCTTCATTTCCGTATAATATCGATGCAAAGCCTTTCCTTTTTGTGAATCAAGTACTCTTAATTCATTCACAAGATTTGAGGTATAGTCAGGTAAACTCTCGAAGTAAAAAGTAGATGTATTCTCTCCGCCAATACAATCTTTGCGAGTATCCGTCAACTCATGTATGGAGTAGCCTAACCAAACCAGCGAAAATTTATGAGCTCGCATGTAGTCAATAGCATTTGATGCATAGGGCGGCGATGTAACAATTAAATCGATTGAGTCGGCATCTATCGTAAGATTTTGGGAGTTACCTTGCGCAAGCAATGGTTTATCAAATTTAAAATCAAGCTCTACTAAACTTTTTAAGTTTTGTTGAAATTTTCGTTTAAATTCAAATAGCGCTGGACGAATTCGCTTTGTTAACAATTTTGTGCGCGCGTTTTCTGTACCATCTGATGGTTCACCAATAATAAGATTGCCAGATGGCGAGTAGGCTACCCGCGCTCGGTGTGGGCGTGTGTGTGCTAGGTCAAAAGCGAGTGAAACTCCGCCAGATTTTGTGATAATACAAGCAGAAAAGGCTAACTCACAAAATGCGCGTGTAGCTTCATCTGTGATCTTTTGAATTTCTATAACAAGTGCTAACAGTTCAACTTGTGTTTCTTTAGCAAACCAATAATTTATAAAATCTTTTGTATTAGAATCCCATCTTGTCTCTAATTCAACAAGTAGTTCATCATATCTATTCTCAACTTGTACAGTTGCTTGAGCGAGTATATTCTTTCCCAATTCTGTTAGTTGTTGAATATTAATAGATGTAGTCTTAACTTTAGAGATTAATCTAGCAAGGGGATCAATATCGAAGCCAACCGCCCGTCTGTTATTTAACAAGGCTTCCAAGATAGTTGTGCCTGATCCCATCATAGGATCCAGCACAATTTCACCCGGTTCTGTCAAACCCAATATAAATTTTCTTGGTAATTGTGGGGGAAATTTTGCTGGAAAAGAATGAAAATCATGTGTTGCATAGCCTGTATCAGAACTATGGAAATCTAGATCTTCAGATAATAAAGTAGATAATCTACTAGAACTTGAGCTATCTACATCCATCCTAACTTCGGTATTTAAAAGTGGAAGTTGATGAATAGAAGGCTCTTGTAAAGCTATTTCAATATTTGAGGCAAGTTGATGATTATCTTTAGAATTCATAGAAGTTCAGTTAATTCAGTGGGTCAAGAGTGAATACATTGCGTATAGGAAAGGACTTTGCAACATTAAGTTTGACATTGTAACATATTGCGTTACCTATCAAAAGTATCTAAATTCATAGATTATAGAGGAGGAAGGAAAAGGTAGACCTTAAATTGCAGTGGTGGACTATAAGCTTGGCTTGTTTACTCCGCTGTATAATGGCAGGTAAACAAGCCAAGCTTATAGTCCACCTTTCTTTAAGACTTACCTTCTCTCAAAGAGAGGAATCTATTACAAATCAATAGGTAGGAAAAAGATCTACGCTTGGTCATCTGGCGGGCCGGCGACCACCAACGTATAATTATCCTGACGTAAATAACGCTGCGCTACCCTTTGCACATCGGCTGGCGTTATGTTATAGATTATTTCGTTGTACCGTTGCAGATAGTCAAGCCCTAATCCGTAACGCTCGATATTCAACAAAGAAGAGGCCACGCCGTCGTTTGTTTCCAGCGTCAATGGCAACACACCGGTCATGTAGGCCTGGCTATCGGCTAGTTCTTCAGCACCAACTAGCTCATTACCGAGCCGTTCGAACTCGGCCAGGATACTCTCGATGGCCTGTTGTACGCTGCCAGGGTTGACGCCAGCATTTACATACCATGCGCCGGACGCGATCTCGGCATCGATCGCACTGCCACAATAGTAGGCCAACCCCTGCTCTTCACGCACCTTCTCGCCCAGGCGCCCCATCATGCCAAACTGCCCCAAAATCGTATTAGCCACACGTACGGCATAAAAATCAGGGTCCAGGCGCGCAACAGCGAGTGAGCCGACCATAATATCGGACTGCACTTTGCCCGGCAAAGGACAAATTCGTTGTTGCGGTTGATCATGGATGGGTGCTGGTGGCACGGTTTGGTCAGGCACGGGGCCGCGCCAGTCGCCAAACTGTTGGCCCAGTAAATCGAGCACAGCCGCGGTTTCTACATCGCCCACCACCACAATAATCATGCCATTGGGTGTATAGCGCTCCTGATAAAAAGAGGTCAAGTCAGCGTGCTGGATCGCGCTAATGGTCTCTTTATAGCCAGAGGTAGGCCGACCATAGGGATGATCGCCATATAAGGTTTCGTAAAAACGTAAATTGGCGACCTGTTGCGTATCCTGTTCACGCTCCTGTAAATGCACCAATTTTTGGCCGCGCAACCGTTCGATATGCTCAATGGGAAAAGTAGGCCGCCGCAACACATCGGCCAGCACCGTCGCAATGGTCGAAAAATCTTCGCTTAGGCTAGTGGCGCTAAAATTAGTTGTGTGGGTATCACTACCAATCCCCAGACTGGCGCCAATGGACTCGATAGTTTCATTAAAGGTGTCAAAATCATAATGAGCGCTGCCACGCGACAACATGCTGGTGACAAAACCGCTGAGTCCCGCTTTGCCAGCAGGGTCGTGAATGGAGCCGACCATCAGGCACCCTTCCATGACCACCACCGGTGCGGCATGATTCTCACGCACAAGTACAGTAATCCCGTTGTCAAAGACCACACGGGTGATATTATCCGGATTAGGGATCGCGTTATTCGCTTTAGCCATGCATGTCACCAGGCCAACATGATTCTAGATCGTCATAAAATGTCATCAATTACCCTTTGCTGAAACGGGTTATAGCCCGTAAGCGTTTACCAACAGACGTGCGATCAGTCCCTATAAATTAGTCGCCCTCGGCATCCTCGTCCGGCAGATACCAACCGATGGTCTGACCATTGCGAACAAAATACGCCTGCGCCACCCGCTGCACGTCTTCGGCAGTCACAGCCAGCAATTTATCCAGCCAATCTTCCAGCCAGGTCGTATCAGCAATGATTTCGCTAAAACCCAGCCAATAGGCCTGGTAGGTGACGCTTTCGCTGCTGTAGGCGAATTGGGCTTTGGTCTGTTTGATCGCTTTGGTCAGTTCGGCAGCGGTGACGCCTTCTTGCTGAATTTTCTGGATCTCGCTCCAGATCGCCTCTTCAACCTGTTGATGGTCAACATCCTGCGCCAAGGTTGCGTAAAAGCTAAAAAGATCGGGATCAACCGTGGGTCGATAACTGGAGCTGACATCAACCGTCAATTGTGTATCGACCAACGCTTTGTAGAGCCGATTGCTCCGGTTATTACCCCAGCCCCCAAAGAGCCCCATGCCTTTAGCGCCACTCAACACAGCATCCATGACGATCAGTGGGAAGAAATCAACATGGGTAGCCTCCGGGGCATGGAACGCCATGATCAGATAACTGGTCAACTCATTGCCGCGCAACAGAACACGCCGTTCGGCTTGTTGTTCCGGCTCGCGCGTGCGCACCCGCGGGACAGTTGGACCAGACGGTAAATGGCCAAAATATTGCTCGATCTTAGCCAACATTTCGGTGGTGTCAAAATCGCCCACCGCTACAGCAATTGCGTTATTTGGGGCGTAAAATGTTTGGTAATGCTGATAGAGATCATTCCGTTCGATGGTTAACAGATCACTCTTCCAGCCAATAATCGGGTGATGATAGCTATGCACCTGGAACGCGGCGGCCTGCACTTCTTCGTTCAGTAGATAGAAGTAATTATTTTCGCTGCCTTCGCGCTCGCTGATGATGACGGTGCGTTCAGATTCAGTCTCTTCGACATCAAAGATCGAATTAGCCATGCGGTCACTTTCAACCTGCAAGGCTAATTCGATCCGCTCGGAAGGAAAGGTTTCGAAATAGGTTGTCCAATCCTGTGAAGTCATTCCATTGAAGACGCCACCGGCCCGTGATACGGCTTTATCAAACTCGCCGCGCGGGAACTTTTCTGTTCCTTTGAAGAGCATATGCTCAACCCAATGACTGATGCCTGTTGCGCCGGGCAGTTCATTGCGGCTACCCACGCGATAGTAAATCCAGAAGCTGGCAACAGGTGCAACGTGCCGTTCTTGCAGAATCACTTGCAAACCATTGGCTAAGACCGTTTGGGTTCGTGGATCAGTGGCTACTTCATCAATGGCCATTCGTATATTTTGCTCCTCTACCTACGGCACGATATTGGAAACCCAATTCGTGCATTTTATCTGGTTCATATAAATTCCGGCCATCGACCACGACCGGCTGTAGCATTGAATTTTTAATGCGGGCTAAATCTAATTGCTTAAATTCATTCCATTCGGTGCAGACGACCAGCGCATCTGCTCCTTCGGCCAGATCATAGGGATCTTCCGCCAGATGCAGATCAGAATTCATGCGAGCCGCGCCAGCCATCGCCACAGGATCATAACCGGTGACCAAGGCGCCTTCATTTTGCAACATGCGGCAAATATCCAAGGCCGGTGATTCGCGTAAATCGTCGGTATTCGGCTTGAAGGCTAAACCCAGCACCCCAATCCGTCGATCCGTCAAGCGTCCGCCTAATAATTCACGCAAGGTCAACAAAGCCCAACGCCGCGCATCACGATTGATGTCGATTACTGCACGCAACAGGGAAGGATGCGAACCATGCACCAAGGCCATGTGCTCCAACGCCTTGACATCTTTGGGGAAACAACTGCCGCCATACCCCAACCCGGCATTCAAGAAAGCTGGGCCAATACGCTTATCATAGCCCATACCGACGGCAACTTCCTGTACATCTGCTCCCAATTTCTCGCAAATCGCCGCAATCTCGTTGATAAAGCTAATCTTGGTGGCCAGGAAAGCATTGCTGGCATATTTGATCATCTCAGCCGTGCGCAGATCGGTAATAATAATCCGCGTGCGCAACGCCAGATGTAACTGGGCAACCTTCTCAGCGGCTTCGGGGTTTTTGCTACCCAATACCACACGATCTGGATTCATAAAATCGGTAAGCGCCGAACCTTCGCGGGTAAACTCGGGGCAACTGACGACATCAAAAGCCATCGGTTGTGGCTGGCTGCGCTTGATAATATCGGCTACCCAGTCGCCCGTGCCGACAGGCACGGTGCTCTTATTAACCACAATGATCGGCTTCGTCATATTCTGTGCGACAGATTGGGCCGCCATGCGAACATATTGCAAATCGGCTTCCCCATCAACCCCGCTAGGCGTCCCTACGCAAATAAAGATATATTCGGCATCGGCTAGGGCTTCGACATAGCTTGTGGTGAAATGTAAACGGCCGGCTTTGACATTCCGTACGATCATTTCGCTCAGGCCAGGTTCAAAAATTGGCACCTTGCCTTGCCGCAGCATATCGATCTTTTCTTCATTAATATCAATACATGTAACCTTATTGCCCATATCAGCAAAACAAGTTCCAGTGGATAGACCTACATAGCCCGTACCGGCTACCGCAATATTCTTCATGCGAGTTGTACTCCTATAGTATAAAATGAATGTAAAACAGATAAGTGGTAAACACGAAAGGATTGGTAATCCATCTGGAATATTTTACATGACTTTTAACTGAAAATGTCTTACATTGTGTTTACATTCTGTTTACATTGTCGTTTCCACAGGCTGGGTTGTGCGCTCAAAATCATCCCAGCGTAATTGTTCGCGCCAGAAATAGTAGGCACCGACGGCTGTTACCGGCAACCAGAGTGCCACATGCAGCGTAAATGTATAACCGGCCGCAATATTAGCATCCACCCCAAACGATTTTAAGACCCCAATGCCTGGCAAATCAAACGTGCCGACATAACCGGGTGCAGAAGGCAAAGTGGTGGCAAGATTTACCAAGCCATTCATCAGCATCAAGACGAGGAAACTTACGTGGAAGCTGAACGCATGCATGACAAACCAATATTTCACGGTTTCCATCAACCAAATGACGATACTCGTGGCAAAGATCATCAACACATCGGTTGGCCGGCTTAGGCTCTGCAAACCAGCCATAAAACGAATATAAAAATCATCGATGGGTTTACGCAGGCGGGTTGGCAAAAGACGATCAGCTAGCCATGTGTAAACAATAGTCATCCGCTGCGGTTGTACAGCCATCCAGACAAAGAAAGCCGTCGCCCCGAGTAGAACCACAGTCAAGCCGATCACGGAATTGCGATAGACCAACGGCAAAGCGGGCACAAAAGGGAGCGCAAGGAAGACAAAAAGTAACATGACCAGCCCATCAAAAACTCGCTCGATGATCACCGTGGCCAGGCTGGAACTGACGGGGATATCTTCCTTGCGCTTGAGCACAAACGAGCGAATGAATTCACCTGCCCGAAACGGATAGACATTATTGCCAAAATAGCCAATACAGATCAGTGGAAATAGTCGCGCAATGGGGATAACTTTAAAGTGACGCAGGGTATAGTGCCAACGCCAACTACGCACCCATAACCCAACAAAATAGACAAGGACGCCGGGCACAATCCACCAATAATTAGCTGTATCGAGCGTCTTCCTCACTTCGGCGAGATGGAGGCTGGGGAGGACAAGATAGAGACAAAATGCGCTGATCAGAATACCAACCAGCAACTGCCAGGTTCGTTTCAAAATTTATATTTCCATAAGTCTAGGCGTCTAATTGATTGACCATTTCCCTATTTGTCTTATTTGACACAATAGGACAAATCACCTATCAGCATATCACAGCCGGGTCGCAAAATCCAAAGGTAATTGAGAGTAATTTGTTTGCAATTTTGGTAGGCCAGCATTGAGGAAAAACTCTAAACACAATAAAGCAGCGATGATAGATATCGTCGCTGCTTTATTGTGCTATTTAAATGGGTTAGAAAATGTCGGTTTAATTCATCCTTGGTACCGCCAGCATGGCAGGTTCTACGGCATCACCCAAGATCTCTTCTAGCGCCATCACATGCGCACAGACTTGCCGCAAAGCAAATTCTTCACAGCAGCAACGCCATGTGCCGCCATCATAAGTAATAGTATGGTCCCCATTATCACCATGTAATTCAACTTCAAATTCATGTACATGAAAGCGCTTGTCACGCTCTTCGGCATATTGGCGGGCTTTCACAATGCGGCTAGCCGACGAATGGATGCCAGGCACATCTGATAAGGCCGGCTCTACGGCATTGCCAAGCACTTCTTCCATCGCCATTACATGAGCACAGACCTCGCGCAAACTAAACTCTTCGCAAGAGCAATCCCATTTGCCGGCTTCATAACTGATCAAATGATTGCCATTATCACCCTGTAGCTCAACCTCAACACTGCGAACCTTGATACGCCGATCACGTTCCTCTGCATACTGCCGGGCCTTAACAATTCTGCTCGCTGTAGAATCCATTGCTGTATCCTTTCTTCATGAGTAAAAACGTGAGAATGCGAAAAAATTGCAAATCCGCGTAGCAATCTGTGTAGGCAACTCCTTTGTCATAAAAGGTATTAGCTATAAAATAAAAATATCCAGGCAATAATTGCCTGGATATTTAAGCACAAAAATCCGCTGTAAAAATCTTGATCACTATTAATTTCTGGGGCATTGTGTAGGATATCATGAAAACACCTCTTTAAACCAGAGTTTTGTGTTAAATCAAGGCTGCTAGACTAACTCAGCAAAGCGCTACGATAACACATCTAGAATTAAGACGTTGGCTAGCAAGACCTCTACACTGAACGAAAATCCCGGGAGCGAAATTAATAATCGATTAACGATAGTATAACTTAGATGGTGGTAGATGTCAAACCAAATTTTAGTGCCTAAATCTACGATTCATCTACGTTTTGCTGAGACAACACCGCTTAGTAAGTTCATCTACTATATGATATTCTTTTGCACAGTCAGAGAAATTGGCACTTCGCCTGACCACGTTGACCATGACCAGCAAACAGCAAAAGTGAAATGTCTGCAATGGGTAAATGTCTAGAAATTGGCATGGAACTCGATGAACGAGCACAACGTTATACAACGCAGCGACATCAAGCGTAAGCCATTCGCCCCAATTATGTAGCTTTAGAATATGTAGCTTTAGAAGACAAAAGCAGACAGGTCAAAGCCATCCTGCCTGCGTAAAGGGAGCATGAAGTTAACGAACGTTATTGCGGATTAAAAGGTTGAATCCGAAACCCTGGCGGCGTCGCATCGGGCACGTAAGCCACCGGGAGCGGCGGCGCGCTGCCAAACCGGCTTAATTCGACCTGTGCGGCGCGCAGGCGTTCGCCAATTTCGGCCGGATCGGCATTGGGATAGAGTCCAAGTTCCGTCTGGAGCGCCAGCCATTTCAGCATACTGACCCGCCAGAGCGCCTGATCAACAGGACGAGATTGCGCATTGGCAAAAGCATTCAGCACATCCGTCACGCGGCTGGTGCTGATGGAAAGCTCTTGTTGAAGGGCATCAAGATTGGTCTCCCAACTTGACACCACAGGCAGGCCAAACCCATGCTGCGCGACGCGCACTTTTAGAATCAGCCATTCCCGCTGTTGTTCCAGCAGCCAGAATTGTTGAGAAAGTGAAAGGCCCGTGGAAAGCACGCTGCTTGTATAGTCATGACGCAAACGGTCTTCGTCGATCAATGCTTGGGCTAAGGCTTGGCGTTCTGGATCGATATCGGTTCCTTGCGTCAAATCGATACGTTGCGAAAGTTCGCGAGCACGCTGTTGACGAGTGGCAATCGCCGTCGTCAAATCTGCGTTAAAGGCAAGTGGTGTAGCTAGGGTTAACCAGTTGGTGGCGGTGATAAAACCAGCGGGCTTCAAAAAAGGATTACGCACTAATTCGCCAATTTGGCTATTAAAGGTTGGATCATCCAGTTGGGTGGCCAGTGGCCGTAGAGTGGCAAAAATCTGGCTACGTTGGGCAGGCAACAATTCGGGCGCTTGCTCGGCCACTCGTTTTGCCTGGATGGCACTATCAAGCGCTGCCGCCCGTTCACCGGCGCTGAGCAGGCCGGTGCTACACTGCACCAATGCTTGGCTGCGTTCAAATGAGCTTGTGGACGAATCTAAGATCGTCATGGTCTGCACCACCCTGTAGAGTTGGGCAGCGGCCAGTGGCTGATTTTGATCCTGATAGGCGTGGGCGAGTTGCATGAGTAGTTCAATGTTGCCAGCACCACTTATCGGCGCGTTATAAGTGAGCATCGCGCGGCTAGTCTCTAGTTGACCAGCGTTCATGGCTTGGAAAGCTAGCCCATCCACCGGATCACCCGCCAGTTGCATTAAGGCAAGTTGTGGCATAATGGCGGTGGTTTGAATCGCCTGAACCGGTGTAACACTCAGGCCTGGACGACTGGTGCGAAACTGGGCAAGCAACACCAACAAAGCCGCTAGCCCGATCAGCAGGCAGACAACGAAGCCGGTTAATAGTAAGATTTCCAGCCAACGACGGCGTGGCCGAGTTGGCAAGGGATCATAATCGTTGTATTCTTCATAATCATTATATTCTAAGGTCATAATCTTATTCGCTCAGGTAATGTAATCCGTGATTTGTAACCCACATCAGCCTGGAAAAAGATCGGAAGAGCACCCAGATCCAATGGCTTATTTTTCTGATATGTGTTCCTAATCCAAGAATTATGCATGCGAGAATATGCGTAAGGTGAGTTATTAGTATAGCATGTACACGCAGCATAGCCCATACGCTGGCAGCGAAAGTAGCGATAAAAAGATGTTGCTTGCAAGCGATTTTTGCCGCGCCATGGCTCTATGCTAAGATTACTGAATCCAGACTGCACATACTCTCCTTTTTTCTTAATCGCCAATCATTGCAGTACTGTAGAATTTCGGTCGCCCATTAGGAGTTGACACTGTATGCAAAACACTCATTTACAGCGGCGTTCGCCATCAAGGTCGGCGTCAGCATCATCAGGTAGTGTGTCTCGTTTTGTTGAGGGGCCGGCGAGTTGGCTGATCACATTCCTGTTGATTCCAGCCTTGTTGATTGCTGCGCTCTTGTTGCCACCGGTCCGCCTGCTCGATCGCTTGCAGGTACTCACCTATACGCGCATTGGCTCCTCGGGTGGTGCCATTGCCGACCCAGATGGGACACTGGTCACCTTCCCGCAGGAAGGGATGAATGGCTTTTTCTTAGCCAGCATCAAGAGCACCCCCCGCGCCGATTTTCTGGCTGGCCAGGCTGGCTCCAAGCTCTATGAAGCAGCCAACCGCATGCAGGATTATAACTTGATCCCACGCAGCCCTTTTTATCGTATTGATAAACAAGGCACAGCCCCCAGCCAGGCGATTCTAACCGTCCCGATTCCCAACGATAGTCTGCCCTATGAAACGCTGGGCCTCTATACATGGACGGGCAGCGCCTGGGAATTATTGCCCAGCACAGTGCTAACCACGGGCGATGGCAACGACAAGCTTGAATCGCGCGTAGACGCCTTACCCGCCAATTTTATGGTGGTGCAGACCTCACGCACTGTACCAGCCGTAACGGCTGATTTGGGCACCCAAGGCCAATTGCCACAGGGCGCCGCAGTTACGTTTGAGGCCAAGCCAGGGCTTTTATTACGCGGGGATGGCGCGCTGGAAGGCAACCCACCAGCCAGCACAGGGACGACCACGCTGGCAGAGTTGCGCAACTGGGAAGGTGATGTCATGCCCAATAGCGTGCCGCGCACCGATTTGATCAACAACTTGTTGGCAGATCCAGGGTTGCAAGAGAATCAATTGACTGCCGTTGAGCGAGTGGTGGCCCAAAATAACTATGCTGGGGTCGTGGTCGATTATCGCGGGGTAGATGCAGCCCCCAGCGCACGCGGTGACTTTGTCCACCTGATCACACAAATGGCTGATCGTTTGCATAAGACCGGCAAAGTGCTGAGTGTGCGCGTTGAGCCAGCCAAACAAATCTCTGCCGAAGAATGGGATACAGGCGGTTATGATTGGCGTGCCCTGGGCAAAGTGGCGGATAAAGTAATCCTGCCCACGCCCGATGACCCAAGGGCCTATCAACAAGGTGGCGAAGTCGATGCCCTGTTGCGCTGGACCACAACGCAGATCGAGCGGCGGAAAATCCAAATTGAATTGCCCGGCCAATCGATCGAGCATAGCGGAAATTACCTGATCCGCAAAGGTTATCAAGAAGCATTGAAGCCATTGCTCGGTGAAGTGCAGGCGCAAACCGGTGATGCAGGCGGCAACATCGAACTCAAAATCGAGAATCCACGCCTCAAGGATAAAGTCACCTGGGATGATGCACTCGGCGTCTATCGCTACACTTATATGGACGACCAAAAATTGGAACGAACCGTCTATATCGAGAACGCGAATAGCTTGAGCCGCAAGCTCAGCTTGCTCCAAAAATATAATGTGCGCGATGTTCTATTGCGCACGCCGGCCTCGAATGATATTGATCCCAATATCTGGAGCGTTTTGGCGCAGTTCCAACAAGGCGCGGATCTGGCCGATACCAGTGGCAAGATGCCAAACATGTCGGTCGCCTTTACGGTTTTAGACAAAGACAACAAGGTAGTCATGAGCAATGTCCGGCCACTGGAAAATGCCCAATTAAGTTTCCCAGCCCCGGCAGGCCAAGATGACTTACGCGTGGAAGCGCAATTAGTGGGCGACCGAGGTGAGGCGCTTAGTATTAAGCAATCTACCGTGTTGGCCGGTGTTTCGAATGTCGCCGCTAGTGGTGCGGAAAGCCAAGCAGACGCGGCAAAGACCACCAAATTGTCGGCTTCAGCCAAAGCGAATGCACCAACAATGAAGGCGACGGACATCCTCAATGCGCGCGAGGGTCCTGGGACAAATTATCATGTCCTCGGCGAGTTGCAGAAAGATAGCTCTTATCAGATCGTAGGCAAAAATGAGACGGGCGATTGGTGGCAAATTGATACTGGTGGCGGCAAACTTTCCTGGGTCGTCGGCCAATTGGTCAGCACCTCAGGCGATGTGGGTTCTGTCGCTGTGGTTACCGATGTACCCGAGGTTCCAGCATTCGCTGCGGCGGCTATCAATCAAGATGCGCCCGTAGCAGCGGCGCAGGCCCCAGCGGACAATCCAGTGACCAACCCAGCTGCAGCACCAGCAGAAAATCCGGTTGAGAATCCAGCCGCCCCACCAGCAGCCGCACCAGTGGTTGCTGCCCCTGCCCCTTCTGGCGGCGGTTCATTTGGCTATGGCGTCCAGGCGCACATGGTCGATAATGCGCAGGCTGGCCAGGTGATGGGCATGGTCACGGGGATGGGCTTTAACTGGGTCAAGCAACAGGTAGCCTGGACCCGCTTTGAGAATGCTGGCCCTGGCCAAATTGACTGGGGTGGCATGGACGAGATTGTCAACGCGGCCAATGGGGCAGGCGTCAGCGTTCTATTCAGTATTGTAAAAGCCCCACCGTGGGCTCGTGAACCGGGCTTTGACGGCAGCGTGGAAGGCCCACCAGCCGATCCCGCCACCTATGCCAACTTTGTTGGCGCCGTCGCAGGGCATTTCTGTAATACGCCGCTGAAGGCCATTGAAGTCTGGAATGAACAAAATTTGCATTATGAGTGGGGCAATAAACCGCTCAACGCTGGCGATTATGTGAATTTATTGGCGCCAGCCTATGCAGCCATTAAAAACGCTTGTCCGTCGATGTATGTGATCAGCGGCGCATTGACCCCAGCCGGTAACAACCCCGGTCTGGCTGTCGATGACTTCACTTATTTGGAAGATATGTTCAAAGCTGGGGTTGCCAATTATGCAGATGGCATTGGCGCTCACCCCAGTGGCTATAATGTGCCGGCCGATGTTAAATTTGAAGATGCTTGTGCGGCTATTCAGATCACCGGCCACAGTTTCAACGGGCCTTGTGATAGTCCTCATCACTCGTGGAGCTTCCGCAGCACGATGGAAGGTTACTGGAATATCATGAATGTCTATGGCGCTGGCAACAAAAAAGTTTGGCCGACCGAATTTGGTTGGGCGGCTGGTGGCGCGGTCAACAACAATTATGGTTATGCCAATGACAACGATCTGAACGAACAGGCCCAGTGGACAGTGCAAGCCTATCAGATGATGAAGGCATGGGGCTTTGTCGGGCCAGCCTTCTTGTGGAATTTGAACTTCAAGGTTAATAATCCCGGCACCGAACTGGCGCAATGGGGCATTATTGGCCAGGGTTGGGAACCATTGCCAACCTATACTGCGCTCAAAGATATGCCCAAATAGTAAAGTTACTGTAGAGAGTGACGGATGGATCCGGTGCTGCTAACGCTTGCAACGTTCCGCCAATACCGGATCCATCTGTTGTGATATCTCCCCACTCGTTAAGTTACTGTCGTTAAATTTTATCCTCGATGATGTTAAGTATTTTACGGTTGGGCGACGCATGCGTCGCCTTTACTATGTCCTCGTCTTTTATCTGAAAAATACCGTATAACCATGGAAAACTTTAATGAGATTGATTAAATCCAAAACCAGCTTCCTCAGACATTTGCTAATTGTCTTATCTACTTCTGCTTTTGTATTTGGGTTTTTCTTTGCGGCAGTTCCTCAAGTTGCTCAGGCTGCGACAGCTGTTTTCATCGCCCAGGCGGCTAATTCTGATCCCACGACACCGGTTAACGCCGTGGTCAGTAGCAGCGGACAGAGCCTGAATGTACGCAGTGGGCCGGGCGCCAGTTTTGGCATTGTGGGCAGCTTAGCCAATGGTACGTCAATTCAAGTGATTGGAAAGAATACCGGCGGTGATTGGCTCCAAATTCAGCTTGCCAGCATCAAAGGGGAAGGTTGGGTTTTTGCACCGGCTGTTAGCATGAGTGATAGTACGCAAACATTAGCTGTGGCCAGCGCACCACCCGCTGCCGCCAGCGCCGTGAGCAACACCGTAAACGCACCAGCTGTTGAACAATTCACCGCAGCCATTGCGCCAGTTGGGCAGACCAAACCGGTGGCCATCACCCAGCCAGCCAACATGAATGTACGCAGTGGCCCCGGCACCAATTACAACATTGTCACCTCATTATCAGCTGGCACAACGTTGGAAGTGCTGACATTGAACTCCGCCGGTGACTGGTACCAAGTGAATGTGCCTGGGTTAAGTAATCCAGCGTGGGGCTTATCCAATCTGACCACAACTACCGGGCCAGTTGAGTCGTTGGCCCGCTTGAGTGGGGATCAATTGCCAACTGCGCCGACCACTGCCGTGGCGGCAACTGCGCCTGCCCTGGCCAGTTCACCAGCCCCATCGGGTGGTGGCTCGTTTGCCTTTGGCATCACAGCCAATATGTGGCAAAACGACAAGAATGGCGCAGCAGGACAGATCAAGGATTTGGGCTTTTCCTGGGTCAAGCAGCAGGTCCGCTGGGAATTTGTCGAGAATGAGCCAGGTGCCGTCAACTGGACAGAGATGGACGACATTCTCAATGTCATGAACGCCAATGGCATTCAAGTGATGTTTAGCGTCGTTACAGCCCCGCAGTGGACTCGCCCCGACAAAGCGGGCACCGGTGGTCCTCCCAACGATTTTAATGTCTACGCGGACTTTGTCGGCAAAATTGCCGCCCGTTACTGTGGCCGGTTAGGCGCGATTGAAGTCTGGAACGAAGAAAATTTACAGCGCGAATGGGTTGGCTATCCATTGGACCCCGCATCGTATATGGATTTGTTGCGGCGTTCCTACACGGCGATCAAAAATAACTGCCCAGCCATCCTGGTGATCAGCGGCGCGCCAACGCCTACAGGCAATTCAGATGTAGCGGTTGACGATATTGCCTATCTGCGGGGCATGTACGACAACGGGTTGGCCCGCTATAGTGATGGCATCGGCGTCCATCCCAGTGGCTATGCCATCCCCCCCGAAGTCACTGTCGAGGATTGGCAACAGGGGCGTTATACCCCGCCACCTTCCCATTTTAACCATCGCAGCTTCTACTTCCGCAGCACGATGGAAGCATCGCGTCAGGTTATGGTAGATTATGGCGATAGCAACAAACGTTTGTGGCCCACCGAATTTGGCTGGGGCCAGACCATTTCGCCCCACGCTGGTTACGAGTATGAAGCCTATATTAGCGAAGCCCAACAAGCGCAGTATATTGTCACGGCGTTTCGCATGATGCAAAATTGGGGCTGGGTTGGCGGCGCGTTCCTGTGGAACTTGAATTACCATGAAGGTGAAATGGCAGCATTTAGTGTGGCAGGTCGTCCAGCCTATGAAGCACTGAAAGGATTGACACGCTAGCGTTTGTCAAGCGTGTGTGGTAGATGGCAGACCCGTCTATCGGCCATACACGCTTCCCTTTGTACGGCTCGTGACGAGAACTTTTACCACTACATAGGCGTCTCTGACCATAACAACATAACGATGAGGAATATCTATATGCATAAACAACCTACCTTTGTCTCTGCTATGCTCGGTGCACTTCTGACCGTTGTTTTGGTCAGTGGTTGCGGAGGCAGTGGACCGGAACCAACGCCAACGCCAACCAAGACGCCCATTGGCAACACGGGCAGCCAACCGGCAGCGACACCTACGTCAGCTGATCAAGCCGCCGCGCCAACGCCCGTCCCGGCGACACCCGCACCGGCAGCCAATCAAGCCCCCACTGCTGCGCCGAGCCCATCGATCGTTGTTGTCAACGCCGATCAGGTGAATGTCCGCAGTGAGCCGAATACGGAGGGGGCCATTGTGGCGACTGTGAATACCGGTCAGAAATATACTTTGATTGGCCGTAACCAAGACAACACCTGGTTGCAAGTTGGCGAAAATGGCAAAGAGATTGGCTGGGTCTTTGCTGAATTTGCGGATGTTCAGGCCGGGGCACCCGCCGCACAAGCGGGCGAGCAGACCACAACCACACAACAGACCACACCCGCCACAGGTAGCGGCACCTACGCGCCGATCAGCATGAACAGCCCCGATTATGGCACCCAGGCCTTTCTCTGGTGGGATCCAGAAATTACCAAACGTGATCTGGATCTGATCAAAGACGCCGGTTTCACGTGGGTTAAGCAGGCGTTTGCTTGGGAGACTGTTGAAGGCGCTGGCAAAGGCCATTTTGACTGGAGCAAGGCCGACATTATAGTAACAGAAGCCAATCAACGGAACATTAAAGTTTTGGCACGCTTGAGCAGTGATCCAACTGCCAATTTCTGGGCGGCTGGCAATCCAACCCAAAACGCCGATAATTTTGCGGATTATGTATTTGCCCTGGCCAGCCGTTACAACTGTAGCGCCCAAGCTGTGGGTTGTATTCAAGCTTATCAAGTCTGGAATGAACCTAATCTGGCGCGCGAATGGGGTGGCAACCAACCCAACCCTGCCCAATATGTCGCATTTTTGCAGAAAGCCTATGCGGCCATCAAACGGGGCAATCCCCAAGCGATTGTGATTAGCGCTGGCATGGCACCGACCGGTGACAATAATGCCGAAGCGATGGCCGATGACCTTTTCTATGAAGGTATGTATCAGGCCATGAACAACAATAGCACCGGCTATTTTGATATGCTAGGGGTGCATGGCGCCGGCTTTGCGGCCCCGCCAGAACTAGACCCAGCCGAGGCCGCCTCCAACCCGAAATATGGGGGATATCGCTTCTTTGCTTTCCGGCACGTGGAAGATATCCGCGCGATTATGGTCAAGCATGGGGATGCGAACAAGCAGATCGTCCTACTCGAATTTGGTTGGACGACCGACTCGGTTAACGCGGCGTACAAATGGCATGGGGCCGACGCCGGGATCACCGATGCGGTCCAGGCTGATTATCTGAAACGCGCGTATGTGTATGCCAAAGCCAATTGGCAACCTTGGATCGGGTTGATGAGTTTGCTCACCATGCCCAACCTAGCTTGGATGGACAGTGGCAACCCAGAAGGCGAAGAGCAATACTGGTGGGCGATCATGCGCCCAAGCCGGATCAGCAAGCTGAAATTCCGCAATGCCTACATCGAATTGTGCATCTATTTCAACGGTCTCAACGGTCAAAAATGCAAGTACGATCCGAACTAAGCGTTTACCCAAGGCACCCTCGTTGAGCAGCCTGTGTAATTAGTAAATCTGTAATCTAGGGAGGTGCGCAATAAGTACAAACTTATTGCGCACCTCTTTTTTTGTTGTACCACTCAGGCAGGCAAATGTAATCGCCCATTGGTCTTTTGGGGGGAACTGCGCTGTGCGACCAAACGTTACTGTGGATATGACAACAATTCTGGAACTGACCAAGTTGCGCGCCCCTTTTGGTTGGCCGCCCAAACGTCCCCATTGGATTTATTGGCTGCTCTTTATCGTCATTGCCCTCTTACTCTTGGCTTATTTGCCTTTTGCCTGGCGAGCCTGGGTCCGCCAACACTATGCGCCGCAAATCTATTCACCAGTGACAGTGCCCGCGGCCCGCGTTGCGATTGTCTTTGGGGCGCGCGTCTATGGCAATGGGCGGCTCAGCGGTATGTTACGCGATCGGGTGGATACGGCCATCGATCTATATAAGGCCGGCAAAGTAGAAAAGCTACTGTTCAGCGGCGACAATCAATTTGCGAATTATAACGAACCAGGCGATATGATGGCCTATGCCCTCGCCCAAGGTGTACCCGCCGCCGATGTCCAACCTGATTATGGGGGTCGCCGCACGTATGACACTTGTTACCGCGCCCAGCACATCTTTCAAGTGAGCGAGGCAATCTTGGTAACGCAAGACTTCCACTTGCCGCGTGCGCTTTTTCTCTGCGACAAGTTGGGGCTCAAAGCCGTCGGCGTAGCCGCTGACCGTCACACCTATCTGCCAAGCGCCCTGGCCTGGTCCGAAAGCCGAGAATTGCTAGCGCTGGCGGCGGCTTTATTCGATGTTGTCCGGCAGGCTCCACCTCCTGTGATGGGCCAACCGCTCCCCATTCGTTAATTACTCACCTGCACAATAACTTGTTGGTTTTCCAGCACAACTACTCGCTATAGTCTGCTCAAAAATTTTGATCATCTAAGTAAAGCTGTGTTACCCTGTAGGATAGTTATTAACGTCATGTGAAATGAGGCTTGCTTGTTTGAACTGGTCTTTTTGGGCACCTCTGCGTCGGCGCCTTCGGTGCAACGTGGATTATCTTCGGCGATCGTGATGATCAATGAACATCGCTTTATGATCGATTGTGGTGAAGGCACCCAACGGCAGATTTTGCGCGCGGGGCTAGGTTTCCGGCGTCTAGATAAAATTCTCTTAACCCACGGCCATCTAGATCATATTTTAGGGTTGGGGGGGCTGGCCAGCACGCTAGGGCGGTGGGAGACACTCGAAGAGTTGAACATTTATGGGGGAGCAGCCACGTTAGCCCGTGTGCAAGTGCTCATGGAGGTCGTCTTTGGCCTGGGTCAGGCGCCCCATGCTGGGATCACCCTCAATTTGATGGAGCCAGGGTTGCTCTTTGAGGACAAGCATATTACGTTGAGCACGTTTCCCGTGCAGCACCGTGGCCCAGATTGCTTTGGGTTTATATTTGAAGAAAAGACTCGGCGCCCCTTTTTGCCCGAAAAGGCCCAGGCGCTTGGCATTCCGCCAGGACCCGAACGCCGGGAGTTGACCGCAGGCCACGCGATTACCCTGCCAGATGGCCGGGTAATTTTACCAGAAGCCGTGCTGGGCGAACCGCAACGTGGGGCTAAGCTCTGTTTTATCGGTGATGTCAGCCACACGGGTCCCCTCCACAAAATGGTGGCCGACGCGGATCTGTTGGCGATCGAAGCCACCTACATGGAAGTGGACAAAGATCTCGCCAAAGATCATGGCCACATCACGGCAACCGCCGCCGCCAAATTGGCCCGCAATGCTGGGGTTAAACAACTGATCTTGCACCATGTCAGCCGGCGCTATCGGACACAAGACATCCTGGCCGAAGCGCAAGCGATATTTCCACAAACCATTGTGGCGAATGATTTAGATCTCTTTCAGGTCAATAAGAGTAAACCTGTACAGGTGAAGAGTCTGCACCATCGTGGCTGATGGATACAGACTTCATGGCCAGGGAGTATTCCACGCTCGACCAGGAGTACTGACATGAATCGCACACCAATCATTCTGCCACATAAACTCCCTCACTTCTGCATTTTGTCTACATAAATTCTCCATATCTCCTTGTTAAGATAAACGTGCAGCAGAACGATGCTGATAACGATAACGAGATGGCTTCACTTTCTCATTCACCAGAAAACAAGGAAAAGTTATGAAAAATAAATGGGGACGTTTAGGGATAGGCATAGGAGCAGTTGCGATCATCGCCGGTCTGAGTTTCGGCGCCATGATGAATGTTCAAGCGCAAGATGCGCAGGGCAGCGCGGTTAGCCAAGGCTCGGCCATTGCGCAGGCACATGGCCCGCGAGGCGGCATGGGCATGTTCGGTTCACAAGCGGCGATTGCCAAAGCCTTGGGCATTAGCGAAAGCGATCTGATGACGGCGCTCAAAAGCGGCAAGACGGTCGCTGATGTGGCTACCGAAAAAGGTGTGGCGCTGAGCACAGTGGTTGACGCCGTTGTCGCTGAGCAAACTACCACTTTAGCGAAAGCCGTGACTGACGGTAAGCTTACCCAGGCGCAGGCCGACGAACGAATTGCGAAACTCAAGACCGATCTGCCGACCATGCTCAGTACCAAGCAGCCAGAACATCCGCAAGTTGGTGGTCCACGCGGCAGTGGTATGGGTATGTTTGGCGCTCCAGCCACAATTGCGACAGCGCTAGGCATCAGTGAAAGTGATTTGATGACAGCACTCAAGAGCGGCAAGACCGTGGCTGATGTAGCCACCGAAAAAGGGATTGCGCTAAGCAAGGTAGTTGACGCAGTTGTCGCCGAACAGACAACCGCGCTGGCAAAGGCCGTCACCGATGGCAAGATCACCCAGGCGCAGGCCGACGAACGGCTTGCGAAACTCAAAACCGATCTGCCGACCATGCTCAGTACCAAGCAACCAGAACATCCGCAAGTTGGTGGTCCACGCGGCGGCATGGGCATGTTTGGTTCGCAGGCCACGATTGCGACAGCGTTAGGTGTCAGTGAAAGTGACCTGATGACGGCGCTCAAGAGTGGCAAGACCGTTGCCGACGTTGCCACCGAAAAAGGGATTGCGCTAAGCAAGGTAGTTGACGCCGTTGTCGCCGAACAGACGACCGCACTGGCCAAAGCCGTGACCGATGGCAAGATCACCCAGGCGCAGGCCGACGAGCGCATTGCGAAACTCAAGACCGATCTGCCGACCATACTCAGTACAAAACATACGGCTGGCGATATGGGACCTGGTCACCGTATGGGTGGACGAGGTAATGGCCAAGCAGCACCACAGAATCCACAATCACCGCTGGCGCCAGATGGCACGGATCAATCCAGCAATCCTAGCCCGTTGGTTGAGCCTTCTCAATCAGCTTGATCGCTCGTAACGAATCTATGTAGCGAAATTAGGCTAGACATTCGTAGGTCATCGCTTCCAGCGTGACAAACAGGGGTAGTCCCATCATGTCAGGATTAACCATTTCTGTCACGCTGCAAGCGATGACCTACAATAGACGAACAGAAATGATTTTGTCGTGATGGCGCTCGCCGTCACGACAATTGTTCATTGCGACCCAGGAGAAGCCAGTGTCGATGTCTGCCCGTATTCTTGTTGTAGATGATGACAAACAGATCGTGCGTGTGCTCCAAACATATCTGACCCAAGAAGGCATGACGGTGCTGACCGCCTATACCGGGGATGAGGCGTTGCGTTTGGTCCGCCAAGAGCGCCCCGATTGTGTGGTGCTCGACTTGATGTTGCCAGGTCAAAGTGGTTGGGATGTGACCCGTCAGATGCGCAGTGATGAACATCTGGCAACCATTCCGATCCTCATGTTGACGGCGCGCGTTGATGATACGGATAAGATTGTCGGCTTGGAGCTTGGCGCCGATGACTATGTCACCAAGCCGTTTAACTTGCGCGAGGTGATTGCGCGCGTGCGGGCAATTTTGCGCCGCACACGTGGCGGGGTGCGGCCATCGTCGGTTTTGCAAAACCGCGGCTTGCGGCTTGATACAGAACAGCGGGCCGTCACTTTGGAAAATCGGCTCCTCGAAATGACGCCAACTGAGTTTGCATTGTTGAAAGCTTTAATGGAAAACCCCAATCATGTCTTTACCCGCCCAGCCTTGATCGAAGCGGCCTTGGGCTACGACTATGAGGGGCTAGAGCGCACCGTGGACAGCCATATCAAAAATCTGCGCAAGAAAATTGAAGTGGATCTGGCCAACCCGATCTACATTGAAACGGTCTTTGGGGTAGGGTATCGCTTTCGCGGTGACGGTGAAACGACGGTATGAATCGACTTTCTGTACGCCTCATGCTAGCCTTCGTGCTTGTTATTTTGGTGACTGTCGCCACGGCAGCTAGCCTGACTAGTTGGAGTGTAGGGAATCAATTTCGTCTCTATCTCACGCGCCCCGATATTTGGCCACGCCGCGGCCTGGCCGACGCGCTGGGTGTCTATTACCAACAGAGTGACTCTTGGGGTAATGTCGCCACCTGGCTAGATGATTCGCCCCCCAAACCGGGCCACGATCGTCATCCACCAGCTTTTCGCCATCCACCGCTCTTATTAGCCGACGACCAAGGCAAAATTATCTACAATGATCGGCACACGCGGATTGGTGAACGCCTCAGCACAACCGACCAACAGGATGCGCAACCCATTACAGTAGAGGGCAAAACAGTTGGTTATGTGCTGCTGGCAACCCCAGATGCCGCGGCGCTGGATGGTCCCGAGCTAAATTTCCTCAACCGCTTACGCGTTTCACTGGCGGTGGCGGCGTTGATTGCCGGTGTACTGGGCATCGTGCTAGGTCTCTTTATAAGCCGTATGCTGGCCACGCCCTTATCTGTATTGGCACGCACTGCGCGTGCTTTTGCCGCGCATGATTGGAACCAACGGGTGCCGGTGCAAGGAAAAACGGCCATCATTGAAGTGGCAGAAGTCGCGCACGCGTTCAATGACATGGCCGATGAGTTGCAACGCGCCGAAACCCAGCGGCGCAACATGATGGCCGATATTGCCCACGAATTACGGACGCCACTAGCCGTCATTCAGAGCAACCTGCATGCGATTCTAGACGGCGTCTATCCACTAGAAATGAAAGAGATTGGCACCCTCTATGATGAAACGCGACTGCTGGCCCGGCTGGTCGACGATCTGCGCGAGTTGACGCTGGCGGAATCTCACCAATTGCCTTTAAATGTACGCCCTGTGGATGGCCGCGCCTTGCTGGACGGCGTGGCTGGGAAATTTGCCCTGGCTGCTGATGCCCAAAATGTTACCTTATCTGTGCAAGTCCCCAACACGTTACCGCCAGTCAACGCCGACGCCGACCGCATGGCGCAGGTGTTGCAAAATCTGTTGACCAATGCGCTACGCCATACGCCGGACAGCGGTCGGATCACGTTGGCCGCCGACGCAACAACCAAACCAGGCGCCATTGAATTTAGCGTCAGTGATACAGGTGAAGGGATTCCCAACGAGGATCTGCCCTATGTCTTTGAACGTTTTTATCGAGCCGACAAATCGCGCACGCGGCGCAGCGGCGGCACCGGCCTGGGTCTCACCATTGCCAAAACCCTGATCCAGACCATGGGGGGCGCGATTGGGGTGGAGAGCACCCCTGCACAGGGCAGCCGCTTCTGGTTTACACTCCCCTTAGAGAATAGCTAACGACGCGACGCTCTTAATCCACATATTCGAAAATAGACCACGCATACGGTGGGGTGCCCAAGGGTGCCCAGGTCGGCGGCGGGCACAGGCTATTTCTGTGCCTTCATCAACCTTCGCCGTCGATTGCGCGCCCCGCTGTGCGAGCGTCGCTCACGGCGAGAACGGGCACGTATAAACCAATATCACAGCCAACAATCCCTTAGACCCACCCTCTGCCCGCCATATTCTATACAACATTAAATTGTAAAATCTCCATCAATTCTGAATATCGTCTTCATCAAATTTCCATATCTCGCTGCTATCCTAAAGTCAGGCTACGGATAATCCGCAAGCGACAAGTCAAACAGTCTAAATCTGTAAATCAGGTAAAGAGCAAGGAGATATAAAATGCAATCGGAAATGCTTATTTTGTTGAATAGACCATTTGAAGGTGGACCAGTGGCCGGCGCAGCCGATGGGATGATGCGCGGCGGCCATCCAGGAGGCTTCTTTTTAGGTGGATTGTCGACAGCAATCTGGGCGGCGCTCATCGTCCTGTTGGTGCTCTGGATCATGCGCAACTGGTCCAGCCCCAGAAACCCGCTCACCAATTTCACCCGGCGTGCAGTTTCTGCCATACAGACAAGCACCAGCCCTGTGAGTAGCACACAAACGCCGTTAGAAATTCTGCAAACTCGCTATGCCAAAGGTGAGGTGAATCGAGAAGAGTACGAAGCCATTCGGCACGACTTAACAGGGGAAGCGCCTGCACCCCAAGTGCCACCCACCGATGTGCCACCGACGGAAGTGCCAGTCGCCTAAGCGGCTATTTCCGATAACTGGATCGGTAGTAAACAAGCGAAAAAGCCAGCGAGATAAGCCACAGCGGTTTGCCTCACTGGCTTTTTCGCACTTTTAACATTTGCGGTCAATGAAGATCTTGTCCGCCGGCGTGAACACAAAAACGACGAATCCATTAATCGATGAAACTATATCCACCTATGTATCGTAAATATATATCGCGAATGGTACATGGGTAACATAGATTAGCGTAACGATTGTCGATACTCTTTACATAATGAGCACACCTGATTGAAACAATTCAATTTGGCGGCTATAAGGGCAGTGTGTATGCAGTCATGTTTGGCGTAAGGCTAGGCAGCAATGCGCATCCGCCTAATTTCTAAAGGGAGTATAACGATGAATCTACAGAAAAGGAGTTTTCCTAAAAAGCTAACTTTGTTGATTGCGATTGGCCTCGTATTGTTAATCACCATGGGAGCCAACGCCCAAACAACCGGAACAACAACACCGACCGCATTTTGGCGTGGCGAATATTTCAACAACACAGATCTTTCTGGTACACCGGTCTTAGTGCGCCCCGAGCCGACCATTGACTACAATTGGGGGAACGCGTCACCTGCACCGCCGGTTGTTGCGACAGACAGATTTTCCGTGCGTTGGACGCGTATTTTGAATCTGGCGGCGGGTCAATATCAATTCACGGCCACCACAGATGATGGCGTACGCCTGTGGGTCAACGATCAAGCGTTGATCGATCAATGGGCTGTGCACCAGGCGCAGCCTTTGACGGCCACCGTCGATCTGCCAGGTGGCGACACCCTGGTGCGGATGGAATATTTTGAGGATACAGGCACGGCCGTGGCGCAATTAACCTGGGCGTCGGTTGGTGCTACAGCCCAGGCGGCCACCGGCGATAATCCCGTAGTCGGTATTATCACAGGCACACAAACGTTGAATGTGCGCAGTGGCCCAGGAACAGGCTCTGGCCTATTGACCACCTTGGCCAGTGGTCAATTAATCGCCATTGAAGGCCGCAACACAGATTCATCGTGGCTCCAGATCCGGCTAGCCAATGGCAGCATTGGGTGGATTAGCGCCCTTTATGTCACCCCCAATCTTACCCTAGTCGCGCTCCCCGTAACGAATACAGCACCGCCAGTTGCCGCGGGGCTTGCGACAACGGCCATCGTAACGGGCACCCAAGTTTTGAATGTACGTAGCGGCCCCGATTCGGCGTCGGCTGCATCCACAACCCTGACAGCTGGACAAACGGTCCTATTACAAGGCCGCAACGCAGATGCGACGTGGCTACAAGTTCGCTTGCCAGATGGTCAACTAGGCTGGGTGAGCAGTCTCTATGTTGCCCCCGCGGTTGCCGTGGAGACACTACCCGTGGCAAGTGCCACGGCACCGGTAGGCGTTGGTGGCGAAACTTTTGGGGTCGTAGTAGGGGCAGGCCGGCTGAACGTGCGTAACGGGCCTGGAACAGGGTTTAATCAGCTTGCTAGCTTAACCGATGGCCAGCGTATTGGATTAGAAGGGCGCAATGCAGACGCAACGTGGCTCCAGATCCGATTAGGGGATGGCAGCCTAGGCTGGGTTAGCAGCACCTATATCATTCCCAACTTGTTACGCTCCAACCTGCCAGTGATTCAGTAGATGCTAAGCTTTATCTTGAACATCTACACCAGGAAATTAGTTAGAAAATAGGGGCGAGTGATGACTCACCCCTATTTTCTATAGAGGGAGCATTTTATCTAGAGGATTTTGTGGCATACACAACAACACGCTTGAAGGGAAAATGATGGCTAACTTTTCCCAGGTTTTTATCATTTCCACACAAATCCTTAACATTTCTATGCTACTATAGCAATGTACAGCAAAACGCTGCCAACCAAGCTCATTTAAATCAGCATGAACTAGGATCAACGTCATGAAAATTTTACTTGCCGGTCAAGCATTTTATCAACATAACAATGGCCAAGCCGTTTTCACCATTAATTTGGCCGAAGGGCTGGCGGAAGCTGGACACGAAGTCATGGTATTAGCCCCTTCGGATACTGGCCATGCCTATCAGACCACCCAAAATGGCGTAGCACTCCAGACTGTACCGGCGTTGCATCTGAAATATAATGCGAATATCACAGGATTTAGTGAGCGGCTTGTTGCCCAAACAGGCGCCGCTTTTGAGCCGGATGTGGTTCATATTCAAGACCATTATTTTTTAAGCCGCAGCGTCTTGCGCATGATCCGGCAGCGGCCAGTCAAGCATATCGGCACCAACCATTTTTTGCCAGCCAATCTCATTGACAATATCCGCTTGCCAGGCTGGTTGCGCAATCCGGTGCAAAGTTGGATGTGGTCTAACATGCTAGAGGTCTATAACCGGCTAGACGGTGTCACCACACCCACTGAAACCGGTGTACGAATCTTAAAAAGAGCTGGGTTACGCACACCCGTGCAAGCCATCTCTTGTGGTGTGGATCGCTGGAATTTTCGTCCCCGCCCCGAGCTAGATCGCATGGCCATACGCCAAAAATATGGTCTGCGCTTGGATCAAACGTTGCTTCTATTTGTCGGCCGGGTTGATCGTGAGAAATGTCTAGACACAATCATCAATGCACTAGCAACGTTGGGACGCCATGATCTACAATTTGTGATTGCTGGCACAGGCAGTGATCTGCACGATCTGAAAGCGCTTTGCGAAGAACGGGCGCTGGGTGAACGCGTCATCTTTACCGGCTTTGTACCCGATCATGATTTGCCTTTGTTGTTGAACAGCGCAGATGCATTTGTTATGCCGGGTTATGCCGAATTGCAAAGTATCGCCACGCTCGAAGCCATGGCCAGCGGCTTGCCAGTGTTAGCGGCCAATGCCTGTGCGCTACCCGAACTGGTGACGCCGGATGTGAATGGTTATCTATTTGCCCCGCAAAACAGCACAGATGCCGCCAATGGCATCACAACCCTGCTCAATAACCGGACACGCTGGGCGGCAATGGGTGCGGCGAGTCTTGTCAAAATCGAGACACATACGCGGGCCAACACGATCCAGCGCTATCTTGATTGGTACCATCATGTGCGCCAAGTGGACAGCGTAATCTTGCAGCCAGCGCCCGTCTTTAATCTACCACTACCACAATCACAAAGATAACGAGACCTGCTCGTCTAAAGATAAATCTATGCTCGTTCAAAGCAAAATCCCGCTCGTCCAAAGCCAGATATGACTGCCATCCGCCACTTTGTCAAAAGCAAATCTGAAACCGCTGGCCAGATGGAAACTGGTCGATCCTACTGGGATATCCTCCAAAGCAACCTATTTACTTTTTTTAACATCATTCTCTTTTGCGTCGGCATCATTCTCCTGGCATTTGGCCGCTATAACGATGCCTTTATCACCGTGAGCACGGGCATTGTCGGCACCGTTGTCAACGCAGTTCAGGAGATTAGAGCCAAACGCCAGCTAGACAAAATTACCCTCTTCATCCGCCCTGAAGTACGGGTGCTGCGCAATGGACGCGAAGAGATCATCGATGCCGCGCAGTTGGTCGAAGGTGACACAATTCATCTCTGCGCCGGCGACCAGGCGATGGCCGATGGAATCGTGGTGGGTGATGGCACCATAGAAGTCGATGAGTCACTTTTGACGGGTGAAAGTGATTTGGTGCACAAAGCGCAAGGCGACCAGATCTTCTCTGGCAGTCTTTGTGTCAATGGCGATCTCACTTATCGCGCCGAAGCTGTCGGTGCGGAGAGTTTTGCGAACAAGCTGATCCAGGCGGCGCGCGCGTTCACCCAAGTCTCCACCCCACTTCAGCAGCAAGTGACCTTGATTATTCGGTTGCTAACGGTGTTGACGGTCTTTATGGCGCTGATCTTTATCAGCGCCAGTTTTATTCATGATCTGACCTTCTTACAGAATGTGGCCGCATCAGCAGTCTTGATCGGCTTGATCCCTTATGGTTTCTTTCTGACGATCAATTTGGCCTATGCGATCGGCGCCATCAAAATTGCCAAGGCCGGAGCAGTGGTGCAACATACGAATGCCGTCGAATCGCTTTACTATGTCGATGTGCTCTGTATTGATAAAACCGGCACCTTAACCACCAATACGCTCCACTTGCAGAGCGTGCAACCGCTGGGTCCACTGACCGAAACGGCGGTAAAACATTATTTGGGTGATTTTGCGCACAGTGCGTCGGCGACCAATACGACGACGGCTGCCATCAGGCAGGGTATCGAAGGATGCCAACGGACGCCTGTGGATGAGGTGAAGTTTGCTTCAGTGCGCAAGTGGAGCGCGCTGTCCTTTGCGGACCAGGCCGACAACTCGGCCCAGGGCGGTGTCTTCGTGCTCGGCGCCTTAGAAATGCTCCAGCCCTATCTGGTGGCGGAAACAGACCAGGATGCACTGCGGCAACAGACCCAAGCTTTAGCCGATCAAGGATTGCGCACCCTCTTATTTGCCTACAATCCCACCGTGACCCCATTGCACAATGCCGAGCATATACCTGTCTTGCCCCCGCTGCAACCGTTAGGCTTGATTGCGTTGAGCGATGAGCTACGCCCCTATGCCCGTATCATGCTGGATGATTTTACTAAGTTAGGCGTGCGCATCAAGATTATTTCGGGTGATAATCCCCATACAGTCGCCGCACTGGCAAAACAAGTGGGGCTGCTCGATGCCAAATTGGTATCAGGACCGGAATTGGCGCAGATGAGTGCGGCCGAATTTGAACAAGTAGCCGAGGAAGCCACGATTTTTGGCCGGATCGCCCCAGAACAGAAAGCGCAATTGATTGACGCCCTGATCAAACGCAAGCATTATGTCGCGATGATCGGCGATGGCGTCAATGATATTCTGGCGCTCAAAAAGGCCCGCTTGGGCATTGCCATGCAGAGTGGCAGCAGTGCGGCGCGCAACGTGGCCGATATGGTGCTGCTCAACGATTCGTATGCAGCGTTAGCCCCGGCCTTGACCGAAGGCAAACGCATTATCAATGGCCTGACCAATGCCACCTATCTGTTGATTACACGCTCGTTCACCTATGCCTTTGTGATCATCGGCGCCTTGATGGTGGGCTTGACCTTTCCCTTTGAGCCTGCGCAGGCCGGCATTACGGCGATTACCGTGGGTCTGCCGGCTTTCTTTTTAACCCTGTGGGCGCGCCCAAACGCCAAACACGAACCGCTGCTCTCTTCGATGGTACGCTTTGTGCTGCCGGTCGCCTTATGGAGCATGTTAATTGGCGTCAGTATTTACACGTTTGTCTACTTTAGAATTAGCTCTTTTCTGGAAAATCAGGTTATACCGCCAGCCGTGATTATGGTCTTTGAGCACGCCACGGGCTTGACCTATCAAAGCGCGCAGCAATTTGGGCTAACGGCCTCGCGGATTGTGGCGCAGACGGCGCTATCGGTCTTCCTCTCACTCAGTGCGCTGCTCCTTATCTTGTTTTTAGAGCCACCCGTCAGTTGGCTGGCCAGTTGGCGCGAGGTCAGCCCCGATAAGCGGCCCACTTGGCTGGTCATCGGGCTAATTGCCTTGCTGCTCGTGGGTCTATACATTCCGCCCGTCTCCAACTATTTTGGTTTCATGCCGCCCTTTGCGCCGACATGGGGGGCCATTTTGATTGGCCTGCTCGTATGGGCGGTGGGCTTATGGCTGCTCTGGCGCAAACGGTGGATGGATCGTCTGCTCGCTATGGATAGTTGATATCAGCCTGAGCGAGCAGACAGTAAAATAAAGCGACCTGCATAAAGTGCAGGTCGCTTTATTTTACTGTCTGCATTTTAAGTAAAAAATGACGACAGTGAAGAGAATGGTTTAGGTAATTTAGCCTATTGAGATGAGACATTTGTGAGATTATACTATAAATGTCTCATGATTATGGATAAGCTTAATATTACTCAATTTCTATAAAGTTACGCTACAAGATTTCTCAATCTTCATAAGAAATTGGTTTAAATTTACATGTAGCCTTAACATGCCGAACGAAAATTTTTAAACAATTCCGACTAACAAAGATTGCAGCATACTTCTAAGTGCAACACGGTGTATTTATGTGAAGTACTAACAATAGTTTCAGTGTAACAACAAATTAGGATGACCGCATACCTTCGCAATCTAATACTATTGAAAAATATGGACTTTGCAGATCGTGCACATGTTGGATAAAATAGCAGCAAAGAAAGGAGGCATATGGTCACAACAACGATTCCCTTAACCGAACAAGAAAGCCTGAAGCTTCAGGTAATTGCACGGGAGACCGGGCAAACTCAAGACGAACTCTTGCACGAAGCCGTCAGGTTGCTGATTGCCAAATTTCAGCCAAGTCGTCAATCTTCTCCACTAAAAACAACAAGAAATAAATTGCTCGATGAAACTGAATCTAAAAAAGCAGCGGCTCGCCAACGTTTTGAGCGCCACTTTGGGGCTATTAAACTTGGCTATGTTATTGATGTGGATAATGAAGGGATTGATGCTGATTTAGCGAAAGAATACGCCAACGAACTTGGAGATGCCTAGTGCTGCTTGACACATCTGGTTTACTTTGTCTCCACTATCAAACCGAACCGTTTCATGCCCAGGCAGTATCCGCTTACAAAGCTGATCGTGTACATTTTACTCACAGCTATATTCTGGCAGAATTTATCGCGCTAGCAACGGCGCGGCGCTTTCCACGCTTCGAAGCCATTGCCTTTATCGCGGATCTAATTGGCAACCCTGATATTGAGACGTTATGGGTGGATGAGATACTCCATCGGGCTGCAATCAGTTTGTTACAGGAGAGACCTGATAAAGCATATACACTTTGTGATGCTGTCAGTTTTGTAGTGATGCGACAACATCACCTTTCCACGGCACTCACAACTGACAAACATTTCGCGCAAGAGGGTTTTCAACGCGTATTAGTGGGGTGAGGTAGGCAGAATATCCAGTCATAGCCACGTCTTGCATAGCTCAACAAAAATTTTATATTGAGCTATGCATCATTTTGTAAATTCTTCCTCATCCCCGCAACTTCCCGCCAGTCGCCTTTTCTACCGCAGCAATAATTCGCTTTCGTAGCTGCTCAACTTCCTTTTCATGCAGGCTGCGCTCGGGGCTTTGGTAGGTCACGCGGTAGGCTAACGACTTGAAACCCACGGGCAGCGGCTCACCCCGGTATATATCAAAAAGTTCAATATTAGTGACCAGCGCGCCACCCGTTTGGCGAATCACTTGATAAGCCTGCTGCGAGGTGACATCTTCCGCGACTTCAAAGGCCAAATCTTCGACCACCGGTGGGTAGCTGCTGATCGGTTGCATCGGCTGCAAGCGCCAGTGTGGCTTGATGAGTGGCTCCAAATTTAATTCCGCGGCATTGATGCGAACAGACGGCAAGTTATAGGCGGCGCGTGCTTGCGGATGAATTTCACCGATCAGGCCCAAACTTTTCCCTTCTAAGACAACCTCGGCGCAGCGCGGGCCAAAGGTGCCGGTATCAGGCTTGGCCCGGTATTCGATCTGCGTGCTGGTAAAGCCCAGACGATTTAACAAAATCTCGACCATCCCTTTAAGATCGAAAAAATCCATTGCTTCATTGCCACCGGGGTCGGGGTACAGACCGGTGGCCAGACCACGTGCGCCAGTGAGCACAATACTGACGCGGCGCTCTTCCTTGGGCAGTAGACCGTCACCCGCTTCGGGCAAATAGACACGGCCGACTTCAAAGGTGGTAAGCCGGCTGGTATAGCGCAAATTGCGCGCCAGGTTTTCCATAGCGCTCACCAACAAAGAACGGCGTAAAGCACGTCGCTCTGGTGTGCCAGGATTAGCCAAGGCCACGTAGGGCGCCGTCGGTGCGATCTGGAGTTTTGTATGATTTTCTGGCGTGGTCAACGGATGGTTGATCGTCTCTTGCAGGCCCAAATTGATCAGAATATCGCGCACGTGCTCTTCAGTCTCGAAGGTATCGTTGCGCCGCTGGGTGGGCATTACATCGTCAATCAAGTTCGTGCCCACCTGTTCATAACCAATAATGCGCGCCACTTCCTCAGTCAGATCCGCCGGAATGGCCACATCTAAACGATGCCAGGGGGCAATGCACGCCAACAGCGGTTCGTTGGGCAGCCGATGCAAGGCAAACGATGCAGCGCCTGCAGCGTCGGCGGCAATTTCATCCACCTGTTTCACCTGGAAATCAAGCTTGCGCAAGGCGGAAGCAATTTCATCTAATGCCACCGGCACACCTAACAGGCGGCGCTGATCGCTGACCGTGGTATAAACAACGCGGGTTGGCTGCGGCACGGGATAAGCGTCAAGCAGGCCCGGCACAATGCGACCATTGGCATACAGCCGCATCAATTCGGCGGCGCGACGGGCGGCCACTGGATTAAGCTCCGCTGGCACACCACGCGCAAAGCGGAAGCTGGCTTCACTGTTTAACTTGAGCTTCTGGCTGGTGCGCCGGTTATTGATGCCTTCGAAAGTGGCCGATTCCAGCAACACCGTCTGTGTCTGGTCACTGACTTCGCTTTCCAAACCGCCCATTACCCCGGCGAGCGCAATCGAACCGGCAGTATCGGCGATCATCAACATGTTATCATCGAGTTCACGCTGCACATTGTCTAATGTCGTGAATTTCTCACCCGCCTGCGCCCGGCGCACAATGATCGTTGGTTTGGCGTCGCCCGCGCGCCGTTTCAAAATGCCATAATCAAAGGCGTGCAACGGCTGGCCCCACTCCAACATCACATAGTTGGTAATATCAACAATGTTGTTGATGGGGCGCATACCGGCTTTAGTCAGCCGCTCCTGCATCCACTTGGGCGATGGCGCCACTTTTACATCAGTGATTACAATGGCCGTATAGCGGTTGCACAACTGAGGATCTTCAATACGCACATCCGCATAATCGCTGGCTTGGTCGCTGCCTTCTGGCGTCCATTGATCAGCGGGCAAGTGCAAGGGTGCCACGCTCAGTGCCGACACTTCGCGTGCGATGCCAATCATACTCAAACAACGCGCCATATCTGGGGTAAGTTCAACGGTCAGCACTTCATCGCCCAGGTATTCACGCAAGGATTGGCCCACAGGCGCATCTTCGGGCAAAAGGATAATCCCCTCATGCTCCTCGCTCAACCCTAATTCTCGCTCCGAGCAGACCATCCCGGCCGACGGTATCCCACGAATCTTTGAGGCCTTTAATTTCTTTTTGGGCCGTGGCTGTTGGTCGCTATAGGCGTCCAGCAATACAGCCCCTTCGCGGGCAAAGGCAACCTTAAGCGTGGGCAAGGTAGCGGCCCCTTTGAATGCATACAAGTTGGGCGCACCCGTGACGACACGCTGAGGCTCTGCACCACCATAATTGACATCAACCAACACCAGGCGATCAGCGTCTGGGTGCGGCAATACAGCCATCACCTGGCCCACTAAGAGGGTTTCTGCGTCCCACCAATCGCCAACACGTTCAATTGAGGCAATTTCTAGCCCGGCCAGCGTCAAACGCTCAACCAGATCAGCCGTAGATACATTCAAGTCTACATATTCTTTGAGCCACGAGAGCGGAACAAGCATAAAGTTTCCTAACCTAATAAAGCCAAAAATGGCCGTATAAAATTTCAGATTATTTAAAGTTGGCAGAAATCATATAGTATCACAGTCTGCAAAAAATTCCATCTTAAATGGGTTGCAGGAAAATCAACCAACTTTTTTAGCACGTGAATGCGCCGTGAAATATAAGTTTAGCTAAATGAAACCCTATTTCACGGCGCAAATTTTATTTCATCAACACATCATACACTAAATCATGAGCCAATGCACGCCATTGGCCCCACCCACGCCGATCACCCATTACATTACGCATATCGACTGTAATCTGTGATAATTGGCTGGGTAAGACAGCCCGAAACGCGGAAATCTCACCACAAGGCGGAATTGCCGGCATCGCACTGCCACAAAACAAGTGAAAAATGTAGCTAGCAAACTTTACTGTTGTGCCATTGTGTTGAAAATGATACTCGATTAAGCCCATAAAGCGCTTGATTTCAACACACATGCCGGTCTCTTCTTCCACTTCGCGAAAGAGCGCATGTTGGATTGACTCATCCCAATCAACCCCGCCAGACGGTAAGCGGGCAATATGATCTGGGTAATGAGGTTTTGCATGTAACCATATTTTACCGGTTCGATCTTGAATTGCAAAGACGACCTCAGCGCGACGGTCAATATCAGTCCGCCACCGGTAAGATCGAATATACTCATCGGCCTGAATGGTAAAGGTGCGACGAAGAGGCGTCCCATACTGGTGCATGAGTTCATTTACTTCCACTTCGCAAATCATCGGTCTCCGCAACAATTCAACTGTCTGGATAACCGGATTAGACATTGTTTCATTCTCCTGAAGGTTGTCTGGGTTTGGGTTGTGGGGGAACCACGAACGTACACAGCGTCAACAATAGGTGCCGAACAAAGATAATATTCTGTTATTAGTTGGCTTTTTCCACCTCCTTTACGAAGTTATTGCTTATTGTATACAATATACCGGTTTGCGTAAAAATAGCAGGTCGCAAATATCAATAATTCGCAATATTCCTTGGAGTTTGGATAAAAGAGGGGTTAACGGCCCAATGAGGGCGTTATGCGCAGCAACCATTGGCTACGAGTTGACCAAAGTCCACCCAGTAGCAACAGAATCATGGTCACCACTGAAATGTCTTTACCAATCGTACGCGGCGGGGTATCTTCGAAGCGCAACAATAGATAGCCGTCACCATGAGGAACGGGAACCGTCATGCGGCCCAACGGGCCGGTTTCTTCGGGGATGATGTTGAGGGGGCGGACTACTTTGCCATGTTCTCCGTCAAGCAGATAGGCATGCCAGCCGGGATAGTAAAATTGGTTAAAAACAACCCGTTGCTCGCTGTCACGCTGGTTATAAAAATAGACCTCTTCCATCACCGTATTATGGGCCACAGAATTTAGGGCAAAAGTTTTATAATCAAGCGGATAGGTTCGGTTGGCATAATCAATCATGGTGGTTACGGGCTTTACCGGTCCGCCAGTCTCATCTTGACGAATATATTCATCGGCAATCGGGCTCCATTTAGGGATTTCCTTGGTCCAGCGGGTGCTGCCGGTCATCTCGTCGGACGATTGTTGAAAACGCATTAAACCGGCCAAACTCACTGACCCCTCTGCCGGCTCGCGAACTTCTACGCGTACATACGGATAACTGCCGAGCAAAATCAGACCGATCAGGGCGAGTAAGGGCAAATTCAGTCCATCCTCCAAGCGCGTTTGGCGGTGGGCAATTAATCCGGCCAGAATGCTGACACAGAGCGCCGTAATGCTAAACCAACGCCAAGGGAATTGCGCGGCACGCAAAACACCTTTGATCAGGGGGAAATCCCACAAGGGCGCCGCCCACGTCAGGCCCACAAAAGTAGCGACCACCGCCGCGATGACCAAACAGGTGATTTCCCAGCGCAGCCGCCCAGCACTTTTCCAGATCATCCCGACGCCAAGCACCGCGAAGACGACGGGTACAATCCCCAGTTGAAAACCAATCGGGTCATTAGGGCCGACAATGCTTGTGCCAAAGCCCCAACGCGGACTGAATAGTTGAAAAAAATAGACAAAGTGACCATGAAAATCGTAGCGAACATCGAACCATTGGTCAACGCGCACATCTTTGTATTCAAAGAGTACGGGCAGCCAGAAGATTGCGCTTAGGCCAACACCAGCCAGCAGACCAAGCCCAGGCACAAAAGCCCGTTGCACCCACAGCCAGATGCGCTGCCCGAGTTTTTGCCTGGCACTGTTACCCTCTTCAGCGGCATAAACGAAGACAAGCACGACGACGTACAATCCAAGCAAAGGCGTAAATAGTACAATGACCAGGTTACTCGTTAACATAAGCCCAGCATAGCTAACTGCGGCGCCTACCACCCAGCGATATGAAGGTCGGACAATCGCCTGCCGTACGGTCCAGAGGCAAAGCGGTAGCCAGAGAAAAGCCATACTCTCGGATAGGTTGGCGCGCACGTAGAGGTTGAGCAAATGATAGGGGATATAGACGTAGGCCAAGGCGGCGATCACGGCGGAGGGTCGCCCCAACCAGGAACGGATGTAGAGATACATGGCGGCAGCGCTGCCCACGATGCTCAAGCCGAAGACCGTCTCAATTGCGCCGGTATAGCCAAAATGCAAAAAATGCAATAATAATTCCGCTACAAAGTGGCTAAACCCGCCATAGATATTAAAAAACGGATAACCATAGCCAAAAGCAAAATCGGGGCTCCAGCGCGGCCACCAGATGCCATCTTGCACCACGCGATCAAATTCAAAGAGAAAATAGACATGATGGCGGGCATCATTGGCGCCCCAAAAATAACCGGGCAACATAAACGGTGCAACCGCAAAACTGGTCAGCGCCAACGTCAGCCAAAAAAGACCATCACGCCATAGCGCAACTGGCGAGCTAGATGACCATTCAGTTTTGGAGAGAATTGGTGCATCGCGTTCCATGTCACTGACCATGAAACACCAGCTTATCGTTAATGCCGCCATCCACCGGTAAGCGCTTGCCATCGCGCCAGTCATAATAACCAAAGTAATAACGCAAATTGGGGGTCTGGGCGGCCTTTGTTAAATCCAACTGATAAGTGTCAGTTAGGATTTTACCTGGTTGCCAGCTCGTCATTAGACATTTACCATCGCATGGTTGGCGATCCAGTTGTGCGACGACGACAGGCGAGTCATCATCACCAGTCAAGGCTTGGAAAAATACATTATTATCAAAGCCAATCGGCTGCAAGACTTGCCAGGTCACTTCTAATGTCGCGGTGCGCGGCTGCTTGTGCTCTGTTAAGTTAGCCGAGAGTAGCACAAAATTATCATTGCCGCCGATGACGGCAACGGGAGCATCTGGAGGGGTGACTTGGGTAAAAGTGGTAGAAAGATAGGGGTAACTACTCAATACCACCAGGGTTAGGAGGATCGACCAGTAGGCATTCGCATTAAACTCGCTATGCAAAACGGGTAAACTGCCCGCAGTCACCGCCAATAAGGGACCGGCCAGTAACAATATCTGCCAAGGATAGGTGATAAGTCGTTCCGCATGGCTCAAGCGCCACAGTGGCTCGCTCATGCTCAAGCTCAGGATAATTAAGATCACGGTGCCGATAAAGCTGAAACCGAGCAAGCGGCCCAACCAATCCGCTTGCCACCGAATTTTCTGCCGACTATGCGGTGCCACTTGCCACAACCAGAGGGTTAGCGCGCTAAAGCTCACCGCCGCAAAGCCCAGTTGAAAAGGGTAAGCGTCCTGCCAGCCAGGCAGACTGGGCGCCACTTGCCAGTTGCTAGCAAACAGTTGAAACAGGAAGACAAAATGGTCTTGAAAGTTTACAGGAGAGGGTGCAGTGACAGCCCAGAGCGGAATCAAACTAGTCAATCCGGCCGCACCGCTGAGCAGGACAACCCATACCGTCACCCATTGGCGCTCAACCCACAAGCTATAGAGGAGCAAAAAACAGGTCGCCAATATTGCCAATCCAGCCTGTGTCCGCCACATCCACAGTAGTGTGATCACAACCAAGATGGCTGCACTCATGGATCGGCTCTGGGCATGAATGGCGATGCCAGCCAAGGCGAGGGGCAGTAAACCAAGCATCAGCGCATCACTCAGGCTGCCACGGATATAGACTGTGGCTAGAAAAGAGGGGAGCAACATATAGACCGCACCCGCCAAGCCAGCGCCCCGATCGCCGAGCCGTGGGCACAGCCAGACATAAATGCCTAGCCCCCCCAGCAACAAACAGAGGGCAAAAGTGACACGCACCGCGGCAACCGGGCCCAGGCCCAATACGATCAAGGGGCGGACCAACAAAAAAGTGCCACTCCCGATCCCGCGCCAGAGATCAGACGCCGTTGCGATATTGGCGATTGCGTTAGGACTCGTTGCGTTGAAGACCGGGACAAAGCCATCTAAACTTTGCCAATAACCAGGAAACGTGGCAGGCGCCCAAGCGAGCACACTTAGTAATAAAACGGCCCAAAAACCAGTACGCGCCGGCTGACGCTGGATCACATTCATGGCAAGATTATAGCACGCAGCGGAAGATTGATGGCAAATGCAGTAAGGAAAAGTAGGAAGTAGGGATTAAGGCGTAGGGAACTACAGGTTAATCCCGTATCCCTACACCTTAATCCCTACTTCTCTTCATTTAAGCCCTTTGCCTTCTCGGTTGGCATGGCCAGCCAGATAGGTGAGCCAAGCGCGGGCGCTCATGGGGCCAAAAAAATTATGCCGCACGGTGGCCGTTTCGTTGAGTTTGGCAGTGGCCAGTTGGCGGGCCAATTCAATGGTTGCCTGGCGCGTCTTCTGGAAAAATTCACGCTGTTGAGGAAGATTGAGGCTGGCCGCTGGCTGATAACTATCATATTCATCTTGGATAAAGGCTTTACCCAGGAAGACACGCAAGCGGCGTTGCCCCCAGCGCTCGATCCCCGAGATGTGCCGCAATAGTTCGCGGTTGGCCGGTGTATCAGCCGCTGTCTCAGCGCGTGTAGCAATCGCCTGGCCAGATTGTTCAAGTTTAGTGATTAATTCGGTAATCGTTGTCTTGCGGGCCGGGCGCTCCCATAGCAAGCTCGATAAATTATAAATAGCCCAATTTTTAATGCCCGTCAATTTAATCGCCATAAAATGCTTTCCTTTTAAAGTCACTCCAAAAGCTTCGTGCCAACCAAGCGCGCAGAGTTTTCAGAGCGTTATTTGATTTTATACTTCATGTAAGCCCACACCGTCTAACGGCTCGCGATGGCCAAAATCCAATAACACGCCGCCACCTTCGGCGCCGCCTGGATCTAAAGGTCTAGCACCACTGGCGTGGGCATTGTTGACGCGTTGACCATAGGCATTGAGCAACTCCAACTCGGTCAGGCTCAAGCCATAGCGGTTTTGTGGATGTTGCAAAATGCGCACGAGATCTAACGTGACAATGCGCCCCACGTCCTCGCCAGTCTGAAAAGGCACCCAGCGGATTGGCGCCATGCGCATAAAATCGCTGGCGGCCGGGGTGGGACGATGGAGACGGCGCAAAGGTAAAACGGAGCGTTCCAATTGCCAAGCCAGAAACCATTCGGCGCCGGCAGGGGCAGTAATATCCTGGCCCATTAAAAAATAGACCCGATCTACATTGGCGATCAGTTCATGAATCGATTCATAATCTGCCCCGCGCACTGGCGTGCGACGAATTTCGATGCCGATCTGCACCGGTAACTGCGCCACGGCCCGGCCAATCACGGCGCGCTCGGGTTCTAGATCGTTGGTTGCACTAACAAAAAGACGTAATGTTTCAGCCATAGGAATCAAATTTTGCTTTTTTGAATAGGGAACTACCCGCCATCAACTATCCTGCTCGAGCAAGCGTCCCCTCAACGGTTTAACTAACGGCGGTAGATCATCCTAGATTGTGTCCCAAAGGATCTTTGGCGCATCTGAAAAATAGACATGGACGACCCAGTTACGCATGGAGCGCATCACTTTGACGCCAAATTCGCGTTGTAAATCCCCGCGCTGCGCAGGTAAGATGTGCACAGCATCGTCATGTTTCATGAATCTGCCCAGTAACACGAGCCAGGAAGCTTGCCATCAATTCAGTCGTTTCAACGGCTTGCTCTAACATTACCATATGCCCTGCATCGGCTACTCCATGCAATTCGCTGTGCGGCAGTTGTTCGTGCAGGCGTTCACTATACTTGAGCGGCGTCATCTTGTCCAACTGGCCACAGACGATCAGGGTTGGCAACGTGATTTCCGTGACACGCGTGCTAACGTCAAAAGTATTACAGGCACTAAAGTCATTGTAGAGCACATCAGGCTTCACTTCGCGCAAACGTTGCAGTGCCAGCCGTTTTGTCTGCGAATTCGCGGTTGGCGCGTACATCAGATCCACTAATTGTTCGGTTGTGGCCGTAAAGTCACTTTGCAGGCCCGTTAGAATCGCGGGCGCCACGCGCAGCCGTGAACTTGTGCCAATTAACCCCAGCCCCACCAAACGGTCTGGATAGGCGAGGGCAAAATCAAGTGCGATGGCGCCGCCCATCGAATGGCCAGCCAACACAAATGGTGGCAAAGCTAAAGCCTCAACAAAGGCGAACAGCCAGTCTCGATATGGAGTCAGGCTGGTAAAACCATCACCAACAGAACGGCCATGCCCCGGCAGATCGGGCGCATAGACCGGGGTCTTGGGCAGATGACGCAGTTGTGGTGGCCAGTGTACGTGTGTACCGCCCGCACCGTGGATCAATACCAAAGGCGGAGCAGAGGCCTTCTTGTTATTCTCTGCATAAAAAATGGTTTGACCATGCACCGTGACAGAAGCCATCCGAATATTCTACCGCTATTTCTCATTATTCTGCAACGTTTGCAGATCGGCATCCACCATCAAACGCACCAGCTGGCGGAAGTTCACCGTTGGTTCCCAACCTAATTTAGCGCCAGCTTTAGCCGGGTCGCCGACCAGCAGATCAACTTCGGCTGGTCGATAATATTTGGGGTCTTGCACCACATATTGCTTCCAGTCTAAATCCAAGTAACTAAATGCTTCTTCGACAAACTCCTGCACGCTATGCGTCTCACCCGTCGCCACTACATAATCATCCGGCGCATCCTGTTGCAGCATTAACCACATAGCACGGACATAGTCGCCAGCATAGCCCCAGTCGCGCCGGGCTTCTAAATTGCCCAGATGCAACTCGTGCGCCAAGCCAAGTTTGATACGGGCGGCGGCGTCGGTGATTTTGTGCGTGACAAATTCCAGACCGCGGCGGGGCGATTCATGATTAAAGAGAATGCCCGAACAGCCAAACAGATTATAACTTTCGCGGTAGTTGATCGTGATCCAATGGCCATAAACTTTGGCGACGCCATAGGGGCTGCGCGGATAAAGCGGGGTTGTTTCGCGCTGCGGCACTTCCATGACTTTGCCAAACATTTCGCTGCTGCTGGCCTGATAAAAACGAATTTGCGGATCGACAAAACGAATTGCCTCTAACATACGCGTCACACCGAGGGCCGTAAATTCACCCGTCAGCACTGGTTGACTGAAACTCGTGGGCACAAAGCTCTGGGCAGCCAAGTTATAAACTTCTTGCGGGCGATGATCTTGCAGGATCCCGATCAAACTCATCTGATCTAACAGATCACCCTGAACAATTTCGATCTGGCGCTGAATATGTTTCAGGCGCTCAAAATTGATGGTGCTGGTACGGCGCACCATCCCAATGACTTTATAGCCTTGTTGTAACAAAAATTCGGCCAGATAGCTGCCATCTTGACCGGTTACGCCAGTGACCAATGCGGTGGGCATGAAAAAAATTTCTCCTTACTGATTCGATTGCATGGAGGAGCAAGGATGCCAAACGCGCAACGAGAGCATTTCTCGGCTTGGCATCCGCGCGTCATTCCACAATTATTTACGCAAATTACGCAGGCAAAAGAAACGTTACCCAGAGACCTCGGCGGAGTGTTCGACTGAGCGTTCGCGCCCAATGGCGGGTGCCCCTGGGCGCGGCTCACGCCGAAGTTTCACGCCGATCGTCTTGATCGAACGCACACGGCGGAAAATTAAAGCGACCTTTTTGTTCACGCTTGGTATGCTTGGCGGAGGTTATTTCTCTGTGTAACCGCTTTTTATATGGCTTGCATCACCTGCATTATTTAATCTGAGTACGCCAAAAATCTAACAAATCATGCAGTGAGTCGCGCAAATCTATTTGCGGCTGCCAACCAGTAGCGGCGACAAGCCGGTGATTGTCGCAAGTACTCACAGGCACATCACTGGGGCGCAAGCGCGCTGGGTCAACGGTAACCTGCACTTGAGCGGGTGTCAGTTCCATCAAGGTCTCTAGCAGCCAACGGGCAGACTGACTTTTCCCACTACCCACATTATACACTTCGCCAGCTTCTCCGTGTTGAAGCAAAAGCCAATAGGCGCGTACGACATCGCGCACATCGGTAAAATCACGCTGAGCCTCCAGATTCCCAACGGCGACCACAGGCGGACGTAAGCCGCTCTCGATCTCGGCAATCTGGCGCGCAAACGCGCTGGCAACAAAATCATCCGCCTGATCTGGCCCAATATGATTAAAACTACGCGCGCGGAGCGTGGGCAGATGATGACTATACCAATATTGCAAAGCCATCATATCCTGAGCCACTTTACTGACGCCATAGGGGCTATTGGGCCGTAAGGGTGTTGCTTCGTCAATGGGCAAATCTTCAGGACGCACCAAGCCATAGACTTCATTGGAGGTAACGACCAGGGTGCGACAAGCCGGCGTCCATCGCCATAGGGCCTCCATCAAATTAAGCTGGCACTGAATGTTCAGTTCGTAGGTCGTCCACGGTTGCTGCCAACTGCCCCCGACATCACTCCACGCCGCCAAATGTAACATGCAATCTGGTTGCACCGTCTGGATGAGATCACTCACCCAGAGCGCGTTACGCAGATCACCCCGATGCAAAGTCAATTGATTACGTAAATGTTGGATGCGCCGCTCATGCCGATGAATCACGCCATGTAGTTCAATGTCGGTTTCACGCAGCAGATATTCGGCTAAATGGCTGCCCGCAAAACCGGCAATCCCCGTGAGTAGGACGCGCAATAGATGCTCCCTTAACTAATTCAGGTTGATAGGCTAGTATAGTCCAAAAAAGCCCGATGCCCCAAATAATCTATATTCGTCGGGCGAACAGTTGGCTATGCTTCAACCAGAGGTCTAGGCCGAGGATGATTTACGCTCGTGAGGCGTAGCTGGCGGTCAACAACCTAAAAACCTTGCAGACGCCCAAGGGATCGAGGGTCTGTTCCCTACATGATGGGCAAAGTTAGCCTTACGCACCCCTGAATCGAAGGCCATAGTTCAAGGGTGCGTGAGGCCAAGTTTCTACCAGTCGGCTACACTGCCGTCCGATTCGTAGAAATGTTCGCCGCCCAATTCTTCAGTATAGGGGGCCGGTTTTGCCGCTTCTTTTTCGTCGATCTCGAAACCGAGACCGGGCACGGTGGGTAGTTCGATAAAGCCATTGACGATTTGCCAGGCAGGTTGAGCAATCCCCGTCAACCAGTCAGGGCCAACCGATTCCTGGATCAAAAAGTTGGGGACAGCCGCGTCCACGTGCATACAGGCGCTGAGCGCCACCGGCCCAATGGCGCAATGCGGCATGATGTGAATATAATAGACCTCAGCCATATTGGCGATCCGCTTTAGCTCACTAATGCCGCCGGCGTGTGAACCATCCGGCTGGATATAGGCGACGGCCTGTTTCTCAAACACCTGACGAAACTCCCAACGGCTGAGCAGTCGCTCGCCGGTAGCGATCGGGAAAGGCACATGATCAGAGACCAACTTCATGGCGTCTACGTTGTCTTGCGGCACCGGCTCTTCTACAAACATGGGACGCATGCCCTTGATTTCGTGACAGATCTCAATGGCCAGCGCCGGCGTCATCTTACCGTGAAAGTCAAAGGCGATCTCGACTTCCGGCCCCACCCATTCGCGCATTAGATAGGCGCACTTCACAAACTGGTCAATCCGAGCCGGTGGTTCATGCGCCCGCCATTTGCCGGCAGGCCCCGCCTTAAAGGCGCTATAACCGCCAGTTTTCTGAAGATAGGTCAGCCGATCTTTGGACTTAGCCAAGCCTTCGTCGCTTAAATCGTTGATCCCCCAATGGGCATAGACCCGCACGCGATCACGCACCGCCCCGCCCAACAATTTATAGACTGGCACTCCATAATGTTTGCCCGAAATGTCCCACAGCGCCTGGTCCAGGCCAGAAAGCGCCGACATCAACACATTACCACCCCGGAAAAAGGCGGACCGATAGATGTGCTGCCAATGATGTTCAATGCGCAACGGATCTTTGCCAATCAAGTAGTCGGCCAACTCTTCGACCGCCGCCATTGTGCTCCTAGGCTTATTTTCCAGCGTAGATTCACCCCAGCCAACGAGGCCATTGTCTGTGGTAATTTTGACCAGCCGCATTCTCGGGCGGGGGAAAAACTGGTCAATTTTGACGATTTTCACTTTGGTTTCTCCTTGTATTGAACATCAGAATTGATGATAGTTAAAAACGGTCAGGTTCACGAGCGATGGTTGTATCAATTCCACATAAAAAACCCCAGGCAGTCTGGATGGGCCTGATAGGGAGCAATTCAATACGATTATGATAGAGAATCACCTGGACTTCCTGACCGGGATAAATTTCAAGTGACTTACATATCGTAGTTGGGATAGTTACCTGATAGGTAGGTGAAACCCTAACTCTTTCCATAACGTCATACCTTTTTTATCGCAAGCAACCATCTAGATTGCTTCATTCACCGTATGCTGGGTGTAATGGCGGCCGCTGTCAACGGTTTTGGGGAACGGATTATGTCGCCATCAATCTGCTCAATCCGTTCCCCAAATCCGTTGACAGCAGCTGTTCGTAACATGAGTTATTCAGT
>JAPLGZ010000659.1 GCA_026389895.1 Chloroflexota bacterium
GGTCTGCTGCAAGCCGAAGCCCAGGGGAAAAAATTTCTCTACCGCACCGCCGCATCATTTGTCCAGGTTCGTGCTGGTTTGGCCGCCCGACCTCTGTTAACGCCAACTGATCTGGCCTTATCGCCATCTAGCGGGGGGCTGATCGTGGTTGGTTCGTATGTGCCAAAGACGACCAGTCAATTATCCGAATTACTGGCACAACCAGATCTGATCCAGGTGGAAGTAAATGTTGCTGCGTTGTTGGATGACGAGCGTCAACCAAGCGAGATTGCACAGGTTGCGCATACCGCCGATCAAGCCTTGCGCCAGGGCCAAGATGTAGTTATATACACCAGTCGCGGCTTGGTGACAGCGGATGATGCCAGTGGTAGTTTGGCGATTGGTCAGCGTGTATCGGATAGCCTTGTCGCCATCGTCCGGGCGATTCAGACGCGTCCACGCTATCTGCTGGCGAAGGGCGGCATTACGTCGAGTGACGTAGCAACCCAAGCCTTAGGTGTTCGACGCGCTCTGGTGTTGGGCCAGATTTTGCCAGGCGTGCCCGTCTGGCGCACGGGGGCCGAAAGTTTGCACCCTGACCTAATTTACATTGTTTTCCCCGGCAATGTCGGTGATGCACAGGCGTTGGCGCGCGTAGTGGCGACATTGAAGTATCAGGGCAATTGAAAAGGCCGGTACACAGAGAAACGTGGAGGGAAAAGCTTGCATGTTTCTCTGTGTACCGGCCTTTCCCCTGCATTCGTGTAATTTAGGTTATTCACCGAACTCTACCAGCAGTTGATTGCGCTCTACGACTTGCCCAGGCGCACAATGGACTTGGCTAATGCGGCCATCCTGCGGAGCACTGATTCGTAATTCCATTTTCATCGCTTCGAGAATGACTAACGTTTTCCCCCGAGCCACGACATCCCCTGCTGTCACCAGCACTTCGCGCACCAGTCCGGGCATGGTCGCCATTAAGCTGCTACTGGCGGCGTTAGGGGCTAGCGAACGTTGACCCGAAAGCTGGTTTCTTTCCTCGCGAACATGCTGTAGTGTCCAAGCCCCACCATCCAGCCAGATGTAGGATTGATCGCCATCGGCGGCCACATAAATTTGTAGACGCTGCCCATCCACTTCCAGCAACAGTCGATTTCCCACCTGTTGGCGGATCACAACGTGATAAGTTCGGTCGTCAATTGTCACACCGACCCTGTCCGGCGCAGCTTCGACGGTCACTGTTTTGACTTCATGCGCGGCTTGCAGGTGAATTTGCTGCTTCATACGCTGCCCATCCGAAAGTGATTGGGATGATGCCAGGGGCTGTAGGGATCGCCCAACATTTCCGGCGGCGCGTTATTCGGTGAACTGCGATTTTTTTCCTGCAAGCCGACCAGCGCCGCCGCGATCAGTGCATAAACCGGCGGCGATCCCGCTGACGGTTGCCAACTGGCGAAAGTTTGGTCGATAAAAGCGGTGGTCGATGTGGCCTGTTGGAATGTTGGGTGGTTGAGCACAGCCCGTAGAAAAGTGATATTGGTGATCACATTGCCCAAAATAACGGTATGGCGCAATGCCCACTGTAACTTGGCAATCGCCGCTTGCCGGGTCGCACCTAGCACGCTTAGTTTGGCAAGCAATGGATCGTAATAGATGGTGACTTCACCGCCGCTGGCAATTCCTGGATCAATGCGCACGCCGGGGGCATGAGGGAACTCAATCTGCCAGATCTGCCCAATCGCTGGCAGAAAATCGTTGGCTGGATCCTCAGCGTAGATACGGCATTCAAGCGCGTGACCGCGTTGGGTTAAATCAGCTTGTTGGAAAGGTAATCGCTCGCCAGCTGCAATTCGAATCTGTGTCTGCACTAAATCAAGACCGGTGGTAAGCTCCGTGATCGGGTGTTCAACCTGCAAGCGCGTATTCATCTCCAGGAAATAGAAGTTGCGTGCTGAATCGACCAGAAATTCAATCGTGCCCGCATTGAGATATTGGACGGCGCGGGCCGCTGCCACTGCCGTCTCACCCATGCGTTGCCGCAAATTGGCATCAAGCAGCGGCGAAGGCGTCTCTTCGATGATCTTTTGGTGGCGGCGTTGAATCGAACATTCGCGCTCAAATAGATGCACGATGTTGCCAAATTGGTCACCAAAGATTTGGAATTCAATGTGGTGAGCATCCTCAATCAACTTTTCCAGATAGAGCTGATCATCGCCAAAGGCATTGAACGCCTCACGCCGGGCTGCTTGTAGGGCTGTGGGCAACGTCGCGATCTCGCGCACAACACGTATCCCTTTGCCACCACCCCCCGCACTGGCCTTAACCAACACCGGAAAACCAAGCGCCTGCGCCGCGGCTATCAGATCAGCGTCGGCATTGCTGGCCTGATAGCCGGGAATCACCGGCACACCTGCCGCTTGCACGGCCGCGCGTGCCATTGTCTTTGATCCCATGATGCGCATCGCCGCGGCGCTGGGCCCAATAAACGTGAGGTTGGCCGCCTTCACCGCCACTGCAAAATCGGCATTTTCGGCTAGAAATCCATAACCAGGATGAATGGCGTCACAGTTGGTTTGCTGCGCCACCGCCACAATTTTGTCGATGCGTAAATAAGACTCACCTGGCGCGGAAGGACCGATGCAGATCGCTTCATCAGCCAGCATCGTATGTAAAGCTGCTGCATCGGCTTCCGAATAGACCGCCACGGTGGCGATGCCCATTTCTTGGCAGGCTTGGATGATGCGCACGGCGATCTCACCGCGATTGGCGATCAGGATTTTTTGGAACATGGTTGCCTTCTGGGTGCACTTTCTATGCCTCAATCAGGCCGAAGCGTAGAAAGTGTTTGAAATCACGATCTGAATGTAATAAGAGAACCTCATTGTAGATGCACCAGGTTGCGATTAAACAATCAATGGTTTTGCGCACGGTAATGCCCTGAAGACGAAGTTGGCGATAATGGTCGGCGCTTTGGCGGGCAATCGGTTCACCCACGAGCGGGGTGATTTCCAAGACCCGAAAGGCCGCGTCAATCTGGATTAATTCACGCTGCGATTGTACACCTTGTAGAATTTCCGTCAGAATTAAATCACCAGTCAAGATTGTTTCGTCCTGTTCGATAAAAGTGTAGAGGCGCAGCACGGCTGGTGTTTTTTCGTTGCGAAAATGGCTTATCCAGACCGATGTATCAACCAGAATTTCCATCAGGCGCCTGCTTATCACTCTGGTTATCGTCTTCGTTGTTTGTTAAGGACGGTTCTGATTCTTCATCCGAGCCATAAACACCTTTTTCGTCGTGGAAAAAGCGCCCCATGCGCATCTCATCCAGATTGCCTTCCCAGTGAATTTTTCCTGCTAAATCTAACAATGCTCGCTGGCCACGATGGCGGACTAAGAGCCGCAAACCCTCTTCTACTACTTCGCGTTTTGTCTTAAGCCCGGTCAAACGCATCGCATCCGCCATTAATTGGTCATCAATTTCAATGTTTGTACGCATAATGAATTGTCTTCTTGCCTTGAATGTGTATGATATCTTAAATTGATACACATTCTATCATGTATCTGCCACTATTTCAAGCCCACATCTGAACTTGGCAAGCAATCGTTTCACCTACATCCGAAAGACCCCATATTGCGTCTCCTTGACTGGCGCATTTAAGCACGCTGATAGTGCCAACCCTAACACTTGGCGTGTCTCTACCGGATCAAGAATCCCATCATCCCACAAACGCGCCGTCGCATAATAGGGGTTGCTTTCGCGCTCATACGTGTCCAAGATGGGTTGCTTGAAGGTCGCTTGTT
>JAPLGZ010000758.1 GCA_026389895.1 Chloroflexota bacterium
ATCCTGGGCAAAGTCGGCAGCAATATCACTGGGGTGATCACCAATACAGTCCAGGTTTTTAGCGCCACCGCCGATCCCAACACCACCAACGATCGGGCAAGCGCCAGCACGACCGTTACTGGGTTGACAGCGCTTCAGATCAACAAAATTGATCTGACCGATCCCGTCTATGCGGGTAATACCTATTTCTATGAGCTTGTCATCACCAACACCGGGCTTAGTGACGCGCAAAATGTGGTCATCCGCGATCCACTACCAGCGCAAGTTACGTTCGAAGGAACAAGCCCCGAATGTTCGCACAATGGCGTCAACCCTGGCGGTGTTGTCACTTGTAATCTAGGCGCCCTCTCGGCGGGTGAAGGGCGCGATTATCTGATCAATGTGCAGGTAAATCCGACTATTATCAGCGGCACAGTAGGTGTCAACACCGCCACAGTGACGACAACGACACCAATCGATCTGGCGAAGAGCCACCTGTCGGACAGCGAACAAACCCGTTACTGGCAGACCAGCGGTTTACCAACAGATCTCCGTTTGGCGAAAACAGTCGCCCCAGCCACAGCGATTGCGGGCAGTGGTCGCATCACGTATACACTGGTCGTCACCAATGCCGGCCCCGCCTTAGCCAGTGGGGTGCAGGTGGTCGATCTCTTCCCACGCCAGTTCAAATTTATTAGCGCTAGCACCAACAAGAGTACAACGCTGGCGCTCTGTGACAACGGTGGCACGTGCGATTTGGGCAACATGGCCCTGGGTGATGTCGTGCGGATCACGCTGGTCTTTGACGTTCCCGCCGATGTCAACCCGGCCAGCTACATCAATACCGCCCATGTCAGCAGCGCATCGCCGGACAGCGTGCCCAGCAATAACACGGCAACGGCCTCCGTGACAACCACCCGCGCGGCAACGCTACGCATTCGCAAGGTGGCCAATCCTAGCCCAGCCGTACCTGGGCAAGACTTAACCTATACGATCATTGTTACCAATACCGGCCCTTCTGACGCCGACAATGTGACGGTGGGTGATACTTTACCCGCCAACTTTACGCCATCGCTAGTGCTGAGCAGCCAAGGTGGTTGCGCGAGCCTGCCCTGTAATCTAGGGACATTAGCCGCAGGTCGCAACGCCAGCGTGACCGTTGTTGGGCGCGTTCTAGCCGCAGCGGGCGCCACGTTAAGCAATACAGCCACGGTCAACAGCACCAATCCCACAGCCAGCGCCACGACCACGATCAACACCGCAGTGGCAGCGTTCGCCAATCTAGCCCTGGTCAAAACTGCCACACCCGCCGTCAATAGCGGCGGCACGATTACCTATACGCTGACCGTCTATAACAGCGGTCCCTCTGTCGCCCAAACGGTGCGCATCACCGATACACTGCCGGCCAGTGTCACCGTGATCAGCAATGGCGGCTGTCCACCCAATGCCGCGGGCTTGCTCATCTGCCCGATCAGTTCGCTAGCCGTCGGGGGTTCGGCCACGTTCACCATTCGGGTCATCGCTGATGCCAGGCTTGCGCCGGGTGACAGCCTGGAGAATCGCGCCTTAGTTGGCGCAACCACCGCCGATCCGGACGCCAGCAATAATCGCGCCACGGCCGACACCAGCATCCTAAGCAATGCAGATTTGAAGATCAGGAAGCAACAAATCAAACCGCTTGGGGCCGTCACAGCCAGCCAACTAGTGACCTACACCATTACGATCACCAACAGTGGTCCTGGCCCGGCGCGCAGCGTCGATGTCAAGGATCAATTACCAACCGGCCTAACCCTGGAACGCATCAGTGCCAGCCATGGTGGGATCTGCGGCGGCGCCATCTGCCAATTCGGCACCCTAGCCGTCAACGCCACGCGCGTGATCACCGTCGTCGCCCGCGTCAATAGCAGCGCCGTCGCCGGCAATTATGTCAATACAGCGGCAGTCTACAGCACGGACGAAAGCAACCAGACCGATAATACGGCTACGGTCACCACCGCGGTCACCACCAATGCCGCGCTGGCGATCAGCAAAACAGACCTCTTTGACCCCGTTGCGCCGGGCGGGGGTGAGCTCTACCAACTTATCGTAACCAATAATGGGCCATCCGACGCCCAAAATGTTGTCATCACCGACACCTTGCCGGCGAATGTGATTTTTAGCAGTGCTAGCCCAGGCTGTACATTGGTCAGTGGCAAAGTCATCTGCACCGTTGGCACACTGGCCCCCACGAATGCCAAAAGCTTCTTGTTGGCTGTGAAGGTGGCTGAAAATGCCACCAACAATGCTATTTTAACCAACAGTGTAATCGCGCGCACGAGTACGACCACAACGGCGCCCAGCGCAACCGTGACCACCACCGTGAAAAGCTTTGGCCTAAGCGCTGATTTGGGTCTTAAGAAAACGACCACCAGCGCCACTATCACAGCGGGCCAACTGATCACCTATACCCTCGTCGTTACCAACGCAGGTCCAGCCGTCGCTACGAATGTCAATTTGCTTGAACTAATGCCAGTTGGCGCCACGGTGGTCACCATGACGGCCAGCAACCCAGCATCTGCCGGTGAATACTGCTCGCTCGGCGGGGCCTGTTATCTGGGCGCCGTCTTCACCACGACCATTGTCACGGTTAAAGTAGTCTTGCGGGTTAATGCTGATTTCAGCGGCGCGACCTTGGTCAACAATGCCAATGTAGCCGCAGACCAACAAGACCCGAACGCCAATAACAACTTTAGCAGCACGTCTACGCCCGTGATCAGGGCGGCGGATCTCAGCATCGCCAAGCGTGCGCTGCCCGACCCGATCGTCGTTGGCGACACGCTGCTCTACCAGATTGTCGTCACCAATAGTGGGCCTTCTATCGCCCCAAATGTGATCGTCACCGATACGCTCGATACGCATACAACCTTCACCGGCGCTAGCCCCGCTTGTACGGCGAACAATGGGCGCGTTGTCTGTGCCGTCACTGCCCTGGAGGCCGGGGCAACCACCACCTTCTTGTTACAAGTGCGTGTTGATCCGAGCCTGATCACCGACACATTATTGCTCAACCACGTGACGGTTAGCAGCGCTACCGGCGATCCAAATCTGAGCAATAACAGCGCCAGTGCAACAACCCAAGCCAAACTTGGCGCACTCGCACCGGTGGATCTAGCGATTGGGAAACAGGCCACACCCGCCACCGTGCGCGCGGGTGAACTTATCACCTATACACTTGTCATCACCAATAATGGTCAGGGTACAGCATCCAACGTACAAGTCATCGACGCGTTGCCACTCAATGCTGTGACCCCCGTCAGCGTGACCAGCAGCCGTGGCCTCTGTAATGCCGGGGTGACCTGTGCACTCGGCGATCTAGTGGTCGGCGACATGGTGACCGTTAGTTTGGTGGCGCGGGTCAACAGCAGTCAGGTGACAGATATTCTCAATACTGCGCATGTTGCGGCCTCTAATCCAGATAGCAATCCCAACAACAATCAGGCCTCTGTGGGCACGCATCTAACAACAACTGCCGATCTTAGCATCGTCAAGACCGCTGAGCCAACGGTGGCAACACCCGGCAGCCGCCTTATCTATCAGATAATCGTCACCAATAATGGGCCATCTGATGCGCAGAATGTAGTCGTTACCGATACCTTACCTATCCAACTGAATGGAGTCATTTTAGGCACCAGTCAGGGTTCATGCAGTGCCAGTCTCTGTCATCTGGGCAGTATCTTGGCCGGTAGCCGCGCCACGATCAGCGTGATCGGCGTTGTCAGTGCCAACGCCGGTCTCCCATTTACAAACACAGTCGATGTGGACAGCACCACCTTCGATCCGAAGGCCAACAACAATCGCGCCAGCGTGACTACGCCCGTAGGCGGCAGCGCCGATCTAGCCCTTGCCCTCCTATCCACGCCAACTGTCAATGGCGGTCAAACGGCAATAATCACGGCTACAGTCTTCAACAACGGCCCATCCAATGCCGTTGGCACGATGATTACCGTCACCTTGCCACCCAGCGCCACCTTTGCCAGTGCAAATCTGCCAACGGGTTGGAGCGCCGTGAATAACGGCAATGGCACGGTGACAATCACAGCCCACGATCCACTCACGCCAGGCTTGTCGATTGCGCTGCCTATCCTGGTCAACGTGAATGCCAATATCGCACGCGGAACGAGTTTACAGTTTGCAGCACAAATGGCGGCGAGCACGCCAGATCCAAACCCATTCAACAATGCGGATAATGCCGACACCAGTGTGGTTGGTAAAGCCGATCTCGTGATCCGCAAAGAACAAAACAAGCCGTCAGGCGCAGTCAAAGCGGGTGAGCTAGTCACTTATACGATCACAATCACCAATAACGGGCCCAGCTTAGCGCGCAGTGTGGACGTGAAAGACCACTTGCCCACAGGTCTAACGCTAGTGACGATGCAGGCCAGTGATGACGGCATCTGTGGCGGTGCGATCTGCCAGTTTGATGCACTAGCAGCCTATGCAACGCGAACACTCACGGTGACAGCGCGCGTCGCCAGCAATCTGGTCGCGGGCAACGTAGTGAACAAAGCAGCCGTCTACAGTGCGGATGAAAGCACTCCGATCAACAACACAGCGGCCATCACCACCTCAATTTACACGGATGCCCGCTTACAGGTAAGCAAAGTTGCCCTGATAAATCCGGTCAACGCTGGTGAAGTCCTCTTCTATCAAATCGTCGTTACCAATACAGGGCCAAGTGATGCTCAAAATGTTAGCGTAACGGATACCTTACCGGTTAGCACCACCTATGTTGGCGGCGATGCACGTTGTGTAGCTGCTGGTGGCTTGGTGCAATGCAACCTGGGTGCGTTAACAGCAGGCAAACACACAAGCCTGCTCGTGGAGGTGCGCGTGTCGGCCACCGTTGATGACCAAGTAACGCTCACCAATGAGGTCACGGCCACGACGAGCACCACCAGCACCATCGCCACGGCCAGCGTCACCAGCACCGTGCGCCAACCCAGTGGTGGTGTGGTCGATCTGATCCTGGCGAAACGCGGGCCAACCAGCGCGCTAGCGGGTCAGACGATCACCTATACGCTGGTGGTCACCAACCTTGGTCCAGCCAACGCCCAGCATGTGCAGTTGGTCGACGCGCTGCCGGGTGGGGTCACGTTTATAGCGGCTAGCACGTCGCAGGGTGGCTGTAACAGTGGCATCACCTGCGACCTCAATAATCTGGCCGTCAATCAGACGGTCACACTAATCATTACAGGCACCGTAAACAGTGATGTGATTTCTGGCACGCGCTTAATCAATCAGGCGCAAGTGGGCAGCAACAACCAGGAGTTGAATCTGGCAAACAACCGCGCCAGTACAACGACCAACGCGATAGCGTGGGCGGCGCTGCATCTGCAAAAAGATGTTACCCCGCTGGCGACCAAGCCTGGGGCGCTGATCTTCTATCGTATCGTGGTGAGTAACACAGGCCCCAGCAACGCCAGCAATGTCACGATTCGTGATCAGCTGCCCGACCAGCTAAGCAATTCGTTGCTCGCTAGCAGCCAGGGTGGTTGCACCACATTCCCTTGTACAGTGGGGACCCTGGCGCCTGGTCAGAGCGCCACCCTGTGGATTGCGGGCACAGTGGCGCTGACCACTACGGGTAGCGTCACCAATACGGCCACAGTCAGCAGCAGTACAAAATTGACGAACCCACCAGTTGAGCAGACGGATGATGCGGTCTTCACGGTTGCGACATTGGCGGATCTAACGCTCACAAAGCGCGATTCAGCCGATCCAGTATTGGCCGGGACACGTTTGGTCTACACGTTGACGGTAACCAATCACGGTCCAGCGACGGCGCAAAATGTCGTCGTGACCGACACACTACCTTTCGGGACAACTTTTGTGCCAGCAGCCAGCAGCCCAGCCTGTACGCAAGGCAACACAGGTGTGATCACTTGTCCGCTGCCTGTGGCATTGCCCGTCGCTGCCAGCGCCATTTTCACCGTCACGGTGGACGTATCACCCGCGCTGCCCTCGGCGTTTAGTCTAGTCAACAAGGCCAGTGTCGGCAGCAGCACACCCGATCCGGTAACGATGAACAATCACGCGGTTGAGGATACCGAGGTGCTGGCACAGGCGCGTCTAGCGATTGCCAAACAGAGCAGACCCAACCCGGTCAATGCCGGTGAATTGCTCACCTACACCGTGGTTGTGACCACTAATGGGCCGGCCAACGCCACGAATACCTATATCAACGATGCCTTGCCAACCCAAACAAGTTTGATCTCAGCCCAGACGAGTAACGGCGCCATCTGTAACCGGGGGGTGCTCTGTTTCTTAGGCGTCCTGGCCGTCCATGAGGTGGTCACCGTTACCGTCGTTGTGCGCGTGGATGCGGCCCTGAAACTCGGTGACACCTTTACGAATCAGGCCCAGGCTTTTGCCGAAAATATCGAGCCACCCCAACCGGTACAAGCGACGGAAACCACGTCGATCCAAGAACTCGCCGATCTATCGATCAAAAAACAGGCCTTTCCATCGCCGGTGGGGATAGGGGGGGCATTGCGCTATCAATTGTTGATCGCCAATCGTGGCCCTTCAGATGCCTATGATGTCGTCGTCACCGATACGCTACCCTTCAGCACCACCTTCCAACAGGCGACCCTGGGCTTCGCTTGTGCGGAAAGTTCTACGCATGTCGTGATCTGTCGCATTCCGTTGTTGCGCACGGGTGATTCGAAGCTCATCGAATTACAGGTCGATGTGGACAACAACATTGCCGACAACCGTACACTTACCAACCAGGCCGATGTCACCAGCGCCACCTTCGAAACGAACAGGCTCAATAACCATGATGCCATTACCACGCCGGTGCGTTCGGGCGCCGATCTGTCGGTGGTTAAAAATGGCCCGTCTCAGGCATTGGCCGGCGCCCTTATTACTTACACAATTCTGGTCAAGAATCTGGGGCCATCGAACGCCCAACAGGTGAACCTAACGGATACGTTGCCTGCGCAACTGGTGGCGGGCAGCGTCACAGCAATGGCGTCGGCAGGAGAATGCACACTCAACACCCCCCAAATTATCTGTGCCCTAGGCGATATGACATTGGGTTTGACGGATACAATTCGGATTACAGTCACCGGTAAGCTCAGGGATAATGCGCTGCCTGGCTCGGTCTTGACCAATCGAGTCAACGTTGGTGCGGAGCTAATTGACTTTAATCCGGCCAATAATGTATCAGAAGTGAATACGATGGTTGTCGGCAGTGCGGATCTGGGCATTCGCAAAACGGGGCCGCTCACCGCGACGGCTGGGCATGATATTATTCACTACACCCTAGTAGTCTCGAATGCTGGTCCTTCACAGGCGCAAAATGTTGTCGTCAACGATCCCTTGCCTACGGGGCTTACCTTAGTAGCGCCGATCAGCACAACCAAAGGCACGTGCGCCGCCAATGGTTTCTGTAGCCTAGGTGCGTTAAATGTCGGCGAATTGGTGACGATTACCGTTTTGGCTCAAGTCAATGCGAACGTGGCGGCGCACACCCTGCTGACCAACACAGCCGATGTTGTCGGCGCGGTCGTGGATGATAATTCTTTCAATAACAGGTCTACCATCACCACTGTAGTGCAAAGTCGGGCGACACTGGCCATCAGCAAAGTGGATCTTTTCGATCCCGTTACGCCGGGCGGCTTACTCTTCTACCGCGTTACTGTGACCAACACCGGCCCCTCCGACGCCCAGGCGTTGGTGGTGACCGACACCTTACCGAGCAGTGTAACCTTCCAATCAGCGGGCGTGGATTGTTTCCACGATGGCAGCATAACGGGTGGCAGGCTGGTCTGTAGGCCGGGCAATCTGGCGGTTAATCAACGCTACGAATTCCTGGTGACGGCCTTTGCGCCGCTTGATGTGATCAGTGGCACCACGCTACTCAACCAGGCAGCCGTCACAGCTGACAATGCGGCAGCGGTGAAGGCGAGCGCCACCACCACGATACGCCAAATCTTTGCTCCGCCCGCCGATCTGGAAATTGCGAAACGTGGCAATGCGAGCGCGTTGGCCGGTGGCGACATCACTTATACGATCACAATCACCAATCATGGCCCAGCCATCGCCACCGGCGTCGACTTGAAAGATCTTTTACCCATGGGTGCAACTATCATGCACCCCACTGACATGGGCGCGACTCAAGGGCTCTGCTTCCCCGCACTTTATGGCGGACTCTGCCAATTCGGTGCGCTAGCTGTGGGTCAGGTGGTCACAGTGACCCTCGTAGCCGCCGTAGATCCAACCCTAACCGACGCATCGCGTATCACCAATACGGCTCAAGTCTTTGCCAATAACCCAGATCCCAAGCCAATCAATAACCGTGCGCAGGCCAGCACCCAGATTAACGCGCTGGCGGATCTGTATATTAGCAAAGCGGCGACGCCCAATCCAGCCACTCCAGGTGAGCTATTAACTTATACGATTGCGGTGAGCAATGCAGGTCCGTCGGCTGCGCAAGATGTCATGGTGCAAGACGTGCTGCCCGCAGGTTTTATCAGCCCCACTGTCAGCAGCAGCCAAAGCAACTGCAGCCATCTACCCTGCAATTTGGGCACACTCGCGGTGGGTGGCCAGGCGACGATCTTAATTCGTGGCCGCGTGGCCGCCACAATGACCATTGCCTTAGTCAACACGGCAACGGTCACCGCTAGCACGCCACTTACCAGCACAAGCGATGACCGGGTGACGATTATAACGCCAGTCGATCCAAAGGCCGACCTGGCGCTCCTCGTCATGGCAACGCCGACAGTGAATGGCGGCGAAACAGCAGTTGTCACCATCACCGTCTTCAATAATGGCCCATCCTTTGCCACAGGCACGACGATCACAGTTACGCTGCCACCGAGTGCAACCTTTGATCATGCCAACCTGCCAGCCCACTGGGTAGCCGTCAACAATGGCAATGGCACGGTTACGCTTACGGCCAGCCAACCGTTTACGTTGGGCATGGGTGTTAAATTACCAGTTACGATCAACGTCGATCCCAACGTTGTCTCTGGTAGGAGCCTACAATTTGACGCAACCGTGACGGCCACCACCACGGATCCGACCCTATCTAATAATAGCGGTAACGCCGATACCAGCGTGGTCGGCAAAGCCGATCTGATCATAGAAAAAGTTCAAACCGCGCCGATTGGCGCGGTAGTGGCTGGTCAACTCGTGACTTACACGATCAAAATTACGAACACCGGCCCCAGCCTGGCGCGCGGCGTGGAGGTTACCGAGCAATTGCCCGAGAATTTGCGCCTGGAACGGATGCGGGCGAGCGACGGTGGTATTTGTGGGGGGGCGCTCTGCCAATGGGCTACCTTAGCCATTCGCGCCACGCGCACGGTTACTGTCGTAGCCCACGTCAATAGCGCGACACCAAGTGGCGCCGTGGTTAATACAGCCGCCGTCTACAGCCCAGACGACAGCCAGCAAGCCAACAATACAGCCAGGGTTATGACATTGATTACCACCACGGCCAGCCTGCACGTCAGCAAAATTGACCTCTTTGACCCAGCAGCGCCGGGGAGCGGCGAGTTGTATCAGATCAGCGTCAGCAACGATGGCCCCTCCGATGCACAACAGGTGATCGTCACCGACACATTACCGGCAGGCGTCACCTTCACCAGCGCAACGCCAGGCTGCACCGATGCGGGTGCGCTCGTTAGCTGTGCGATTGGGACGCTTACAGCCAACAGTTCACGCACATTCTTTATCGCCGTCAAGATCAACGAAAACGTAGCGAACAATACCGTCTTGACCAACCAGGTGCGCGCCACGACAAGCACGACCACCACCATCGCCACGGATGAGATTACGACGACCGTCAAAGGTTTTGGCACCGAGGCAGATTTGGATCTGCGCAAGACCACGGCGCTGAGCGACGTGACAGCTGGCCAGGCGATCACCTATACCCTGCTTGTCACCAATCACGGGCCAGCGGTGGCGACCAATGTCCGCTTGCTCGATCTGATACCCGCGGGCACCACAGTCGTTACAGTGACAGCCAATAACCCTGGCTTTGCTGGTGCCTTCTGTTCGCTGGGCGGCGCGTGCGATTTGGGCACAATCTACACCAGCACGCCGGCAATTGTTATCCTAGTCTTGCACGTCAACGCCGATTTCAAAGGCAATAGGCTCGTCAACAGTGCCAGTGTTGTGGCGGAACAGCAAGACCCAAACACGGTCAACAACTTTAGCAGCACATCTACGCCCGTCAGCACGATGGCGGCTCTGAGCATCAACAAAGTTGACTTGCCTGATCCGATCATCGTTGGCGAGACATTGCTCTATCAAATTGTGATCACCAACAGTGGCCCATCCGATGCGCAGAACATCGTCATTTCGGACACCCTTGATGCGCGCACCAACTTTGTAGGCACCAGCCCGGCTTGCAAAACAGAGGGCGCAGGCGTTGGTGGCAACGTTACCTGCACACTGAATAGACTCGCCGCCGGAGAGACGACAGCTTACCTGCTGGAAGTGCGCGTCGATCCCAGTTTGATCACCAATACGTTGCTCATCAACAATGTCACGGTCCGAAGCAGTACACCTGATGCCAACTTGGCCAACAATCGCGATGGAGAAACGACACAAGCCAATTTGGGCGCGCTGATTCCGGTGGATTTAGAAATAAAGAAAACGGCAACACCCACCACGGTGTTAGCCGGGGAACTGGTCACCTATACGTTAACAGTGATCAATCAGGGCCTGGGCACGGCCTCTAATGTTCATATCATCGACGCCTTGCCACTCAACGCCGTAACTTTGGTCAAAGTCACAAGCAGTCGCGGGTTGTGTAATAGCAGCATCGCCTGCGATTTGGGCGATCTGACCATCACAGACACGGCAAACATTACCATTGTTGCCCAGGTGGATAGCCAGCAGACCACGGATCTGCTCAACGTGGCCCGCGTCTCGGCCTCCAACCCCGATAACAATCCGAGCAACAATCAAGCGTCGGCCAGCGTCCATGTAACAACCCAGGCGGATGTAGGCATTATCAAGATGGCTACACCGATCACAGGCACGCCGGGCGGGGCGATCACTTATCAAATTGTGATCACCAACGCCGGTCCATCTGTTGCCCAAAATGTCAGCATCAATGATCTGCTGCCGGCTGAACTTAGTGGGGTAAGTTTCAACACAAGCCAAGGCACGTGTAACAATAGCGGTGCCTGCGCATTGGGCAATATACCTGTCGGTGGCAAGCTAACCATCAATGTGCTCGGCCTGATCAAAGCGACGGTGGGTATGCCGTTTACCAACACGGTCAGCGTCCGTAGTGATACCAGTGATCTCAACCTGGGCAACAACAGCAGTCATGTGACCACCCCGGTCCGTGGCAACGCTGATTTGGCGCTGAACGTGGCCGCCACGCCGACTGTCAACAGTGGTGAAACGGCGACAGTCACGGTTACGCTCCACAATAGCGGACCATCCGATGCGGTGGGGACGGTAATCATCGTCAGCTTGCCGCCGAGTACGACGCTAAATAGCGCACAATTGCCCAACCATTGGTTTGCTAAAACGAATGGCGATGGCACGATCACGATCACGACCACCACTGTCTTGACGCCCGACAGCGTGATTAGATTACCCCTGCTCGTCAACGTTGATCCGGATGTCGAGGCAGGGACAAGTCTGCAATTTACCGCCCAAGTCGGCGCACAAACCTTTGACCCGAATCTGTTCAACAATTCCAGCAACGCGGACACCAGCCTTACAGTCGCTGCCGATCTGTTGATCAGCAAGCAAGGTCCAGCCACTGTGATTGCCGGCGCCCCGGTTACCTATACGATCGTGGTCACCAATAATGGCCCGTCAGCGGCGCGCTTTGTAGACGTTACGGATCAGTTGCCAATCGGCATCAACCTGGTCAGTGCAATGGTCAAACACCCAGGTCAAGCGTTTGCCGTATGTGCTGGGCTAACCTGCCAGCTGGGCAATGTGGCTTTGCATGAGATGGTGACAGTAACGTTGGTTGGCCAAGTAGACGCTACGCTGCACGAAGGTGATCGCTTGACCAACACAGCAACGGTCTTCAGTGTTGCGCGCGATCCCAACCCGCGCAATAACAGTGCTACACATCCGGTGATTGTCCAGACAGCGGCTGATCTTTCGATTACCAAAAGCGCTTGGCCAAACTCAGCAACGCCTGGCGCCGCATTACAATATCGCATCGTCGTCACCAACGCTGGGCCATCTGATGCCCAAAATGTCCTCGTCACCGATACATTGCCAGCCGACTTTATCGTTACCAAGATTAGCAGCAGCCAAGGCAATTGTATGGCGTTACCGTGTATTCTTGGTACGGTTAGGATGGGCAAAGATGCGGTGATAACGGTCAGCGGCGCCCTTTCAGCCCATACCACGATGCCGGTTGTCAATCATGCCGCAGTCAACAGCACCACAGGCGATCCACTTACGAGCAACAATGTGACAACGTTGACCACAGCGATCAAACCGCTGGCCGATCTAAACCTGGTCAATGGATCTACACCCACAGCTATTGCCGGCGAGCAAGCGACGATTACGTTGACAATTCTCAACAATGGCCCATCCGACGCGGCAGGTGGGATCATCACGGTCACTTTACCGTCGGGCACAAACTTTAACAGTGCAGCCTTGCCCGCGGGCTGGTCAGTGCTCAATCAAGGCAATGGGATCGTTACGCTGACCGCCAGCAACGCGCTGTCACCAAGTGTGCCGGTCGATCTGTCGCTTACCGTGCAGCTCAATTCGGAGCTGCCACCGGGCAGTAGCTTGCAGTTTAATGCCAGCGTTGGGGCGCAGACGCCAGACAACAATCTTAACAACAATCATGGGAATGGGGACACCAGTATCTTGGGGCTAGCCGATCTGGCTTTGAGCAAGCACGGCCCCACGCGGATCACCGCAGGCCAAAAGATCACATACACGGTTGTCGTCACCAATCAAGGTCCGTCTACAGCGCGTTTTGTGGATGTCAAGGATGCGTTGCCAGCCGGTGTCACGCTGGATCGAGCGACGGTCAAACGTACGGGCGCTGGCAATGCGGCCTGTGCTGGTACGGTTTGTGAAGTCGGCGATATGGCGCGCGGCGAAGTTATTACGGTTACCATCGTCGGCAGCGTGGCGCCAGAGATCATTAGTGGGACGCCGATCACGAACACGGCGACCGTCTTTGCCAATACGCCCGACCCACTAGCGGCCAACAATGTCGATGATTGGATGACTGTTGTCCAGACATTGGCCCGCTTACGGATCAACAAGCGTGACTTAATTGACCCGATTGCGCCGGGTGCGGTGTTGCCCTATGTGATCGAAGTGACCAACGAGGGCCCCAGCCACGCCAGCAACGTGGTCGTGAACGATATATTACCCACTGGCGTCACTTATATGGGCGATACTGACCATTGCAGCACAACGTCAGCCGGTGTGCTTACTTGTGCATTGGGCACGGTGGCGGCGGGCGCCATGCACAGCTTCCAGCTTTTTGTGCAAGTCAAAGAGACCAATGTGAGCGGCGTACATGTACAGAATATGGCCACAGTCACGAGTACCACCCTGCTGACCAATGCGGTGCTCAGCAGTTCGGCCGAGACCCTGATCCAAGAATTCCTGGGGCCGCCCGCCGATCTAGCCATCGACAAACGGGCCAGCGGCGCGGCAGCAATGGCCAATCATATCATCACCTATACCCTAGTCATTACTAACTACGGACCCTCTACGGCGACCGATGTCAAGGTCATCGACCCGTTGCCCAACGGGTTGACATTGGTAAGCGTGACGACTAGCCAAGGGCTCTGTGACAACGGCATCGTCTGCTTACTGGGCACCTTACGCTACAACGGGACGCCAACAACCGCCCATATCAGGGTGGTGGCGCATGTCAATGCCAACGCGCCACAAGGCATGATCGTGAATAACAGAGCCTTGGTGCAAGGCAACCAGCCTGATCCGGATGAAAGCAACAACATCGACGACGTGCCGGTCGAGATCTCATCCTCAGCCGATTTAGTGGTTCGGAAAACGGGCGCCCCCAATCCAGCCATTGCCGGCCAACAACTGCTCTATACAATTGTGATCACGAACAACGGCCCCGCCGACGCCAGCAATGTTGTGATTACCGATCTGTTGCCGATCAGCTTTACGCAGGTCACCTTTAGCCCAAGCCAGGGAGGGTGTGATGGCATGCGCCACTGTCGACTGGGCAATCTGGCGGTCAACGGCAAAGCAACCGTCAGTGTAATCGGCATCATTGCACCGAATGTCACCCAGCCACTCATGAATACAGTAGTGGTTGGCAGCGACACCCATGATCCAGATGAGAAGAACAATCAATCTTCGGTTAGCATTCCTGTCTCTGGTCAAGCCGATCTAGAGATCAAAGTCATGTCTAGCCCCACAGTCTTTGGCGGCGAGACAGCGGCTGTTACCGTCACAGTCTTCAATCATGGCCCTTCGGCGGTCTTTGGCACAGTGGCCACGGTGACCTTACCACTGAATACCAGCTTTCAGGGTGCAACATTGCCCGAAGGCTGGACGGCCACCGACAACGGCAGTGGAGTGATCACGCTAATGGCGAGCAGCCCATTTGCACCTGGCGTGCCGATCAATTTGCCGCTAAGGGTGAAGATGGATTCAACATTCGAGCCAGGCAGCAGCCACCAATTTAATGCCCAGATAAGATCGACGACGCTGGAAACAGATCCATTTAACAACAATGCCAACGCCGATACATCAACCGTGGGTGAAGCAGATGTCGAAGTGCAGAAAGTTGCCAGCGCCAATCCAATCGAAGCCGGCGGTACACTGATCTATACGATTACGGTAACGAACCATGGGCCATCGCTGGCCCAGGATGTAGATGTAAAAGATTTCCTGCCAGCGCAGGCCAGCTTACAGCAGATCCATACCAGTCAAGGCGCCTGCATCAGTAATATCTGTCAGCTAGGCCGCATCGCAGTAAGTGATACCATCGTGATCACAGCTATTATCACAGTGGATCCCACCCTGAAACCGGGCGCTTCAGTGACCAACCAAGCGGTGGTCTTTACCGATTCACGCGATCCCAATCCAGCCAACAATGCCGCGGCGGTCACCGTTGTCATTGGGCCAGTATCAGAGATAAAGGTTAGTAAAGTGGCAGATCACACAGTGGCCAGATCGGGCAATCAGATCATCTATACCTTGGCGATTACCAACACTGGCCCGTCGAGCGCGCCCCATGTAGTAGTCACGGATACATTGCCACCTGGTATTTTATACCTGGGCAATACTCGTATCTGCAATGCCGTGCAACCCAGTATAGTCGTCTGTACGCTGGGTGCGATCCTAGCCAATCAAACCATCAAAATTGATTTGCTCACCGTGGTTGATAGTACAGCGATCAGTGGCACACTGACCAATCATGTAACGGTTATGGACCAAGGCGTATTCGATCCACAAACGACCACCAATAACAGTCAATCCATTATTCGGGTTATCAATCCACCGACATCGATCGAATTGCTCCATTTTACGGCTGCGCCGACAATGGAAAGCAATATCGTTACCTGGACCACCGGCATCGAACTCGACACAGCTGGCTTCCACCTGTTGCGCAGCACCGATGATGATCGAAATCATGCCGTGCGGATCAGCACGGATCTGATCCGCGCAACCGGCAGCATGGATGGCGATAGCTACACCTTTGTTGATAAAGATGTCCAGCCAGGCATCCGTTACGCCTATTGGCTGGAAGAAGTATTAGACGATGGCACAATCAACATAACGGGGCCGATTTATGGGATCTTCATCCCGCCAGGGACGGAGCAATTCCTCTATTTGCCCTTGATTGTACATTAGGATAGCATGGCGGATTAATGGACAATAGGGCTAAAAGGGCACACTGTATCGGCCATTAATCCGCCATGCTATTGGGTAAAATTGTACAATCTCAAACG
>JAPLGZ010000166.1 GCA_026389895.1 Chloroflexota bacterium
GAGGCATTGTTGGGCCCCCCATTGGTCACCAAGAAACCCGCGGTAAAGACCTGGACAGAGCCGATCAACCCAGTCAAAAAGGTAAACAGGATCACCGGTGAGGTCATTGGTAGGGTGATATGCCAGAGACGTTGCCAGGCATTCGCCCCGTCCACCTTCGCCGCATCGTACAGTGTGGTGGGCACGCCCTGCATGGCGGCCAGGTAGAGCACCAGCCCTCCGCCAGCGCCCCATAAATTCATAATAATAAACGCCGGCAGCACCCATTGTTCCGAGCCAAACCACTTCGGCCCGACCATGCCAATCCGTGCCAACAATCCGTTGATCACCCCGAAATCTGGATTAAACATCCACGCCCATAGATACGCCGCAGCCACGGCCGGCACCACGGCTGGCACATAATAGGCGGTGCGCCAAAAAGCGAGCCCGAAAATTTTCTGGTTGAGCAGCAGCGCCATCACATAGCCAATCACGACGCCGGTCGGCACGGCCATGAGCGTATAGATCGCCGTGACGCGCAGGGATTTCCAAAACAGATCATCAACCAGCATGCTCTGATAATTTTCCAGGCCAACCCACCGCGGCCCCTTCAAGATCGGGAAATCAGTAAAAGAGATGTAGGTTGAGAAGAGGAGTGGACCGGCTGTAAAGGCGATGAAGCCCAGCAGCCAGGGTAAGAGACAGAGAAACCCGATCAGCGCTTCTTTACGCGCCAGTGGGGATTGCCACCACGCGCGCTCGCGCACGGCTGTCGCCTGTAAGTCAATTGCAGCCATATAAATTACCTCGTCGGCACTTTGGATAGAGAGGGAGGGTGGCGACGGATGATTTTTGTTCACCCGTCGCCACCTTCCGACACCCAGCGCTAGTTGCTAACTCTTGGCTTTTGCCAACTCCGCATCAATCTTGGTTTTGGCATCATCCATCGCTTGTTGGAGGCCAGCACTGCCAATCACAACGCTTTGCATCGCCGCCGCCAATGTATCGCGCATAAACTGGGGCGCTTTGGCCCCATAGCCACGCGGATATTTTTCCGTATCCTTTGTGTTCGCGGGCAGGGTAGACATGCCGTCAATGCGCGATAAGTTGATGAGGGCAATCGTTTTGGCGCGGCTCTCTGGGCTGGCCTGGACAATGGGCAGTGGATCGTAGGCTGGCACAGAGCTAACCTGGAGAAATTCGGTTCTGATATCCTTATCGATACAGAACGTCGTGATCCACTTGGCCGAGGTCTCCAAGTTTTTAGACGCGCTATTCAGCGACAGACAATTGGCGCCCACCGCATGGACACGCGTCTTCAAAAAAGGCAGATGGGCGTGAATTTGCTCGAACCCAACGTCATCTGGGTAGATGCTGGGGGTGGACCAGTTGATTTCGCAGAGCGCGCGCTTCGCTCGATAAGGGCCGCCTTGGATGGCCTGCGCCGCGTCGGGTGTGGGCGCAATTTTATCGACCAATACGGTATCGACCATCTTTTGCAGCGCGGCAACCGTTTCGGGCGAATTTACCAAGGACTTAGTCTCTTTGTAATTCCACTCGTCATCCAGCACATGTCCCTGGTTGGTGGCAATAATCGCGCGATGGATGTCGCTGAAGCCGGCGAAATTGGTGGCCAAGCCATACTGCTCAACCGTGCCATCAGCGTTCACTTTGGTGCCCTTCTTACACCAGGCCACCAAATCATCCCAGTGCCACTGGTCAAAGTTGTCCGCACCCCACACGGGCAGCTCTTTGGTGATGCCCGCCGCGTCCGCCAGATCCTTATTCACATGCAAGATTAAATCTTGCATCGTAAACAAAGAAAGCCCCATGGCTTTGCCTTCCCAGCCATTCTCTTCTTTGGGCGCGATATTCCACTTGGCCATATCGATGTCAGACGATGTCAAATATTCATCGATCGGGGCCACTGTCCCACTGGGCCAGAATTGACCAAATTCATTGGCGTCTAGCAACATAAAGTCGGGACCCACCCCGGAGACTAACTGGGTGAGCAATTTTTCAAAATAGCCATTATAGGGGGAGGGTTCTTCGACCGCTTTAATGCCAGTTTTTTGTTCAACGAGGGGAATGTAATGCTTAAATTGCTCGCCCCACCAGTGGGTAAAGCGAATCTCGGCGCCCTGCTTTGCGGGGGCATTGGCGGCTGCGCCACTGGTCTGCTGGCCAGCGGGCGCCGCTGGGGGGGCACAGGCGACCACCACCGCACTCGCAGCACCGAGCGCAGAAAGTCGCAGAAAATCACGCCGCTTCATCCTTTGCTTGTCTACCATCGTGTTCCTCCTTGAATAAATTCTCTAATTGGGTCAGAAATTTAGATTTGGGAGCGAATGAGAAATTCACGCGGATAATCGAAACGGAATGGCTACTATTGCCTTATCGCTGGCTGAGCACCTCCTTTAAACGATGACAAGAAGATCGGGTCGATTTTACTGTTGGGCATGAAGTAAATAACAACTAAATGCCACTATATGGGAAGCAAAGGTATTATATCCGATTGTAGGACAACTATCAAACAGGGTTTAAGGGCCCTTTTTAGGAACTATTCACATGCGCTTAGGAATGGAAACCATGGCTAGCTAGTTCCTGAAATGGCATAATTACGGCCGCTACCCGCGCGAAGGCTCTTTCATCGTGGTTTTGGCTTTGCGGACTTCTTCAATCAGATGATCTTGATACGACAATGGCTGCTCAAGATGCACCATGCGCTGGCTGTTGGCTGTGTGCAGCATTGCGTCGCCGTAGACCTACTCAATCCAAAAGCGCGCAAAAGCACTGATCTCGTTGCGTAAATAGGGCACGTCTTCTTCCGCATAATGCGCCGTACAGTTGATCGTAAACATGCGGCGTCGTGTGTTGCCACCCCATGAACTATGTTTGGTGTTCTGGTTGAAGACCACCACATCGCCGGGGTTGCTCGTCAACGCAATGGCTGGCACTTCGGCGCCAGAGATGCCCATCAGCTCTGCGGAGTTGCGCAGGCGCTGCTGCAAATCCTCGGCAAAGCGATCCCCATACCGATGGCTGCCTGGGATCACCCGCAGCGCGCCTGTGTTGCCGTCTACGGGATCGAGGTAGAGGGCCATTTTATAGAAGAGACGCGGTGGCTTGCCGCGCATCTTGCCACTCCAATCAGTGTCGGAGTGCCAACCGGTATTGCCCACGTAAAAATTGCCATCGCTGCCCAGATAGTTGTAGTTCTCGCCGAGCAGGCTTGTGAAGATACCGTCCACACGCGGGTCATCGAGCAGGGCCGCTAGATAGCTGTTTTGGTCAATAAAGGGCACCAGACAAGAGCGCGCGGTGCCGTCATGCGGTTTGCCGTCGTGACCACCACCGTGCATCGCAAAGACATTTTCAAATTCATCAATGATCGTCGCGATCTTGTCGCGGAGCAACCCAGGAAAGACCAGGTAGCCAAAGGTATCCATAAACGTCAGTTGTTGTGGGGTGAGTTGTAGTTTGTCCATGCCATTTTCCTCCTGAAAAAATATAAAACAGAGCGCATTCAAGACAATCGGCTGGGGAACAAGATTCACTATTTCATGTTATGCAGGGAAGCAAGCCGTTACACAGAGTTCACGGAGAAGGCACAGAGGCCACTGAGAAACAGCTATAGAGAAAAATAACTAGAGAAAAACAAACGGTCGTTGTGGCTGTTTCTCGGTGTAGTTTTCTCTCTGCGTCCTCTGTGTAACGGCTTTTTCATCGTGCATGCGTAACGTGAGTAACTACTTTGGGAGCAAATGTTCAATTGCAAAACGTTGCACGCTGCTGATCGTCAATCGGTGCTTCCAGCGTTGGGTCGGCGCTGGGGTTGGCGCTGTTGCACAATCGCCAACTGTTCGGGCGTCAACCGCGCCGTTAATTCGGCAGAAGGCTCGTAGCCGAAGCGGTGGGCGACAAAGGCCGGTACATAACGCATGGTGATCATCCGGCGCTGACCAGGATTGATGCGTTGCGCCGAGCCATGACACAACGCATCGTTGAACAGAAGCGCGTCGCCGGCTTTTAAATGGATCTCGACTGCGCCCTCCAACTGTTCACCGGAACTCGCGCTGATCCCACCGCGTTTGTCTTGCATCGGGTGCGGCAAATCTGACTTATGGCTGCCGGGGATCACCACGGTGGCGCCGTCGCCCGGCCCTACATCGTTTAAGGGGGCGAGCAACGAGAGCATCGTGCAGACCCATTGGCCATTTTTGCGCCCGGTGCGTTGCTGGTGGTCGACATTATGGCCGCCTGAATGCACGCCAATGTAGCCAGCTGGCCCGCGCACATTGACAAAGATTTCGTAGATATAAGGTTTTGTACTGGGGCCCAGATAATGCCGCGCGTGGCCGATCCAGGCGGGATGGTCGATCAGGCGCTCAAAAATTTCGCCCCCTTCAATAATGTCCTGCAAATTCATGCCATCAATGCCCCCATACGTATGTACATAGACATTGCCCACCCACTGGCTCACCGCCAAAGGTGGCAACGCGTCGATCCACTCGTTCATCGCGCGGATATGATCCAGATCCAGCGCACCGCGAATCACGGTATAGCCCTGTAAATCGAACAGATATTCTTCCATCGGTGTGATCATCGTGTGGTCTCCAAAGGTACAGGCAAACAATGAACAGTCGCACAATGGTAATGACGCTAAGGTAACAGACACAGGGTCAAGCGACAAGATAGAGTGGTGCCAGGCCGGCCGCGATGCGATCCACATTGTCCACACAGCATTGCGCCCGTTTGCGCGATGTGCCATCCGTCATGCCAGCAATGTGGGGCGTGGCGATCACGTTGGGCAGTTGAAACAGTGGGGCGTTGAGATTGGGTGGTTCTTGGCTGAAGGCATCTAGGCCTGCGCCACCAAGTTTGCCGGCCAGTAGCGCCTTTTCCAGCGCGGCTTCATCTACCAACGCGCCGCGCGCCACATTGATGAGCAAGGCGGTTGGTTTCATCAAACTCAGCCGGCGTTCATCAATCAGATGATGGGTTTCCCGATTGAGATGTAGATGGACCGATAAGATATCGGCTTGAGCCACGACTTGGTCAAGATCGGCGGGTTTGCCGACAAAGTCTAGCCCAAATTGCGCTACTTCTGCTGCGCCGACCTCACGAACATCAATGACCGCCAGACGCAGCCCAAAAACTTTGGCGCGCTTGGCCAATTCGATCCCGCTGGCCCCAAAACCGACGATGCCCAACGTCAAGCCTTCGAGTTCAAAGCCCAGCGGATCGTACAACTCACCGCGTTTTAGGGTTGCCTGGCCAATCGGGTATTGGCGCGCCAGCATCAGAATAAACATCATGGCGCATTCGGCCAGGGCAGTGGCGCTAAAGGGGCCTGGACAATTGGCCACCGGCATCTGCTTCGCCCGCCAGTAATCCAAATCAAAATGGTCAAGTCCGGTGCCAAGCACTTGCCAGAGCTGCGCAAAACCCGCGGCATCCAGCATTTCGCGCGTGCCGGCCGAGCCACCGTGATCGATCACCACATCAACCGCGGCAAACTGTGGCGCAAGCGGCTTGGTTTTGTCATAAACGCGAAAATTGTGCCGGTCACCCAGCGCGCGTACGACATCTTCGCCCCACGGGTTAAACATTTCGGGGCGCGTAGGATGGGGTAAAAATAGAACATTCAAGCGTTTGGTTGTCATATCAAGCGCCATTCCTTATTTTTTGAAGGCCGCAATGCCGGTGCGCGCCGCATTGGCGAGTAGGCTATAATCTGAGCCGTACCCTAAAAATGTGGCGCCTTGGGCGCGGCGTTGTTCTAATTCTTCGTTGCTTCCATACCCCAGGCCAAGCGCAACGCTGTGTTGCCGGCAGACCGTGGCCACCTGCTCAATGACTGCTTCAAAGGCTGGAAACGGCAATTCCATCGGATTCCAACCAAGGGATAGACAGAGGTCAAAGGGCCCAATGTAGAGTACATCCACACCATCAACCGCGGCAATCGCGGCTAAATTTTCCAACGCCTCGGCGGTTTCGATGATCAGCACGACCAAGAGGTTGTCATTGGCCCGCTTAAAATAGTCTTGACGATCAAAGCCATACCGCTCGGCGCGCAGTGGCCCAAAGCTACGTGTGCCGTGTGGTGGATAACGCGTCGCTTGCACAATGGCGGCCGCCTCTGCCGCTGTCCTGACCAACGGGACGACAATGCCCAAGGCGCCCATATCCAATGCCCGTTGGATGAAAACTGGGTTGGCTGATGGAATGCGCACGAGCGGAACTGTCTCCGTGCCGTTCATCGCCATCAGCATCTGTTGGATTTCTGCTGAATCCAAGCCGTTGTGTTCGGTCTCGATGACTAACCAGTCAAAGCCCGCGTGCGCCAACAGTTCGGCCACGTTGGGGCTACCCAATCCCATGAAACAGCCAACGGTCGGTTCGTGAGCCTCTATTTTCTGCCGTACTTGATTTGTGCGCATGCGTCGTTTCCCTCAACCGATCCCGATTTGGCGCAGATAAGCACGCGTCCGCTTCGCAATGGGTAATGGTTTGTCAAAGGGTGCGGGATACATGTCCTGTTCGACAATGGCCCAGCCGTTGAAATCGATCTCGCGCAGTACATCGCGGAATGCGAGGAAATCAACGGCCCCTTGTGAGGGTTCAACAAACATATCGATCTGCACCGCTTTGGCAAAAGGGGTATTGTCTGCTTCGATTTTCTGTTGCACGGTGCGGTCAACACTCTTGAGGTGGAGGTATGGAATCCGCTGATGATGGCGGCGCATGAACCGAACCGGATCGCCGCCCCGGTAGGCATGATGCCCTGTATCCAAACAGAGCGAAACGCGCGCCGGATCGGTCTGTTCGAGGAAGGCTTCGATCTGCTCCTCATATTCGATATGGGTTTCGGCGTGGGGATGAAAGACGAGGGCCAGGCCAAAGCGATCATGCGCCAGGTCGGCGACTTTATGGGTTGTATCGATCAGCCGCTGCCAATGATCGGCATCTAGCTGACGTGGTTCGATGAGCTGGCCTGTAAATAAATCGGTGTACGAATCATCAATTAGAACGAGGAATTTTGCCCCTAGCGCAGCGAGCAGTTCCCCAGCGCCTAAGACCTGCTGCTCCAACGCCGGCCACTTGGCGGGCTCTTCCAAATTGCCCATCGCAAAGGTGGCTGCTACTTTCAGGTGGCGCTTGGCCAACTCGGCGCGCAGGGTTGCCAGATCCGTGGGCAGATAGCCATAT
>JAPLGZ010000552.1 GCA_026389895.1 Chloroflexota bacterium
CTGGCCGCCAAGAACACCTTTGTCGCCTTAGATGACTTTGTGCAGACGGGTGGTTACAAAGCCGACGACTTTGTCAGCGCGCTCTATAATGCGAGTTTGTACAACGGCAAGCTCTTCGCCTTACCTGGTGGCGCGGATTACATCACGCTCTTCTGGAGCAAAGACACCTACAAGGCGGCAAGCTTAGACCCAGATGCGCCACCTAAAACCGCCGATGAATTGATCGACCACTCTAAGAAAATTTTGAAGAAGGACGCCAACGGGGATATTCAGGTCGCCGGTTACATTCCGAACGTCGGTCACTTTGTACGGTGGGCCTTCCTCTATGGTGGGGAATTTTACGACGAGTCGAGCAAGAAGATCACCGCCAATCATCCCGCCAATGTACAAGCCCTCGAATGGTTGGCTGATTACGGCAAACTGCTTGATATGGACAAAGTGGCGGCGTTCCAAAAACGCCCTGGCACCTATGACGCCGGCAATCCTTTCTCGACCAAACAATCGGCCTATTTGATGGATGGTTTCTGGACCTATGAGGCGCTAGACAAGTATTCGCCCGACATCGATTATGCCATCACCACCTGGCCGACGATCAAAGGAACGCCTGAAGAGATGAAGAATTATCAAATTGGCGGCTGGATGTACGCAATTCCGAATGGCGCGAAACATGTAGACGATGCGTGGTCTTTCCTAAAATACGCCTTCATTGACGAATCCGCCAAAATGGGCTATCTCACACTCAATGGCCCCTGCTACAAGAAGGTTTTCAAGGAATTTGAAGATGGGGTCAAAAAGCAGATCGGGGACAAAAATCGGATGTCGCCCTACCTCAACACCTTCACAACCACGGGCGAAAACGGCACGAAGTATTGGCCCGTCATTGAGGTCAATGCGTTCTATTACGACGAGCTGACACGCGCGTACGACTTCGTCATGCGTGGTCAAAAGACAGCCCAACAAGGTTTGGACGAAGTGACGCAGACCGTGCAAGCCGAGTTTGACAAGACAAAAACAGCATAAGGGGGAGCCTCACCCCCTCTCCTGAATCGAAGGTCTGAATTTAGAAGAAGGGGGGCGCTTCAGTAGAAGCGCCGCAAGCCAACTGCCCTTCAACGGCGCATGCCACACGCTTCCACATGGGAGCAGAGCAAAACGAACGAAGCGCAACCAATAGTAATGCTAATTTGAGGGTAGCGGGTTGCAACCCGCTACCCTCAAATTTAGGTTGTTTGCATTACCACAAAAGTGACAAGAGATATGATGGATTCTCTTTCCGAAAAATTCACAAAAAATATCACTGGCGCCTTTGGTGAAGCTGGCGTCGAATGGCTCAAGCAGTTGCCAACGATCCTGACGGAATGTGCACAACGCTGGTCGCTGACGGTCAAGCCGCACTTTTCTAACTTATCCTATAACTATGTCGCGCCGGTGGTGCAGGCCAATGGGACAGAAGCGATCCTAAAAGTCTGTGTACCAAGCCCAGAATGGCACACAGAATACAATGCCTTGTGCCTTTATGCGGGGCGTGGCATCTGTCGTTTGCTCCAGGCTGACGCGGCACAAGGTATTTTACTGCTTGAGTCGCTCAAGCCAGGGCTTATGCTGGCCAGTGTCACTGACGATGAGCAAGCTACTTCGATTGCCGCGCAAGTGATGCGCCGGTTATGGCGACCGGCCCCTGCGAACCATAATTTCCCCACGGTGGCTACCTGGTCGCAAGGCTTGGATCGTTTGCGCGAAACTTTTGCCGGGGGCACGGGACCATTCCCGGTTAAGCTGGTTGAGGAAGCGGAGCACCTCTTTGCGGAATTAATTCCAGCCATGGGCGAGCCGACCCTACTCCATGGCGATCTACACCACTACAACATTTTGACCGCTGAACGCGAATCGTGGCTGGCAATTGACCCCAAAGGGGTGGTTGGTGAACCAGCGTATGAAACCGGTGCACTACTACGCAATCCGTTTGGCATCGAGAAACGGCCAGATCTGGTGCAGTTTACCACACGGCGCATTGACCAATTGGCTACAGAATTGAACCTAGAGCGCGCCCGCATTCGAGGGTGGAATGTTGCGCAAGCTGTCCTGTCCGTCTGGTGGGACTATGAGGATGGCGGGGATAGTTGGCAAGAAGGGATTAGATTTGCAGAGCAGATGGCTGCGGTGAAGGAATAAAGAAGTAGGAAGTAGGGACGAGGACAGACAGAGCGATAACAAGCGCGCCATAGAACATTTTGAATCCACGGTTGTTTGTAATTACTCAGCCCTCAAAAAGGCTCTTTGCCACCGTTTCCGTGAATTAAAACGAACTGCCCCAGCTTTTCCTTTTAATTGGTAAAATTTGTGGCCGAGTGGTTACGTTTTTTGAAAAGGACCATTTATGACTGAACTCGCCTCACCAACACGTATCACCAAGCCACGCAGCCGCAATCGGCGCTGGAGTCGAGCGGTGCGCCATGATCTGATCAACGGCTTGATTTTCGTCTCACCCTGGTTGATCGGCCTTTTAATTTTCACCCTGTACCCTTTGCTGGCCTCGCTTTATTACAGCTTTACAGATTACAACGTGCTGCAACCGGCAAAATTTGTCGGTACAAGAAATTTTGCCGACATGTTTGCCCGGGATCATCTCTTCTGGACTGCCGTCAAAAACACGCTCATTTATGCAGGCTTCTCGATCCCGTTGAATGTCTGCGCCAGCATTTGCCTCGCCTTGCTCTTGAACGTTAAAGTGCGCGGCATGTCGATCTATCGCACGATCTTTTATCTGCCCAGTATTTTCCCCCAGGTCGTGACGGCCCTCCTCTTTAGCTGGATGTTAAATCCCCAATTTGGGCTGATCAACGCGATGCTCCGCCAAGTAGGGCTGCCTGGGATGGGTTGGTTGACCGACCCTAACTGGGCAAAACCGGCGATCATCCTATTAAATTTGTGGGGCATTGGCGGCAGCATGGTGATCTATCTAGCGGCTTTGCAAGATGTGCCACGCCATCTCTATGAAGCCGCCGACATTGATGGCGCAGGAGCATTGGTTAAAACCTGGTATATTACTTTGCCAATGATCACGCCAACTATCTTCTTCAATTTGGTATTAGGCACGATTGAAGCCTTTCAATCCTTTACATTTGTCTATGTGTTGACCAGTGGCGAAGGTGGCCCACTCGACAGCACACTTTTCTATACGTTGTTGCTTTATAGAAACGCTTTCAGTTATCTAAAAATGGGGTATGCCAGTGCAATGGCATGGATCCTGGCGTTGACGATCATCTTGCTTAGCTTCCTCATTTTCAGAACTTCGGGGCGCTGGGTTTTTTATGGTGGAGATAATCACTAATGCTTACTTCAAGACAAACGGCGATAGCGCCAGGGCTAAGCAAAAATATGCGGCAAACCCTGACGGGGTTAGTCACCCATATTTTGCTCATTGTGTTTGGCTTTGCGTTTGCCCTGCCTTTTTTATGGCAACTTTCCACCTCGCTCAAGCCAGATTCGCAGATCTTCATTCTCCCTCCTTTATGGATTCCCCACCCAATTATGTGGGCGAATTATCCACGGGCGCTCACCTATATTCCTTACTTTCTCTATTTCAAAAACACGTTGTATATTGCGCTTTTTAATGTGATCGCCGCATTATTTTCTTGCACGTTCGTGGCTTATGGCTTTGCCCGCATCAACTGGCCGGGGCGGAGTATTCTGTTTAGTATTTTATTGGCGACCTTGATGATTCCTTCACCGGTCACGTTGATTCCGACATTTCTGATCTTCCGGCAATTAGGGTGGGTGGGCACACCCAATCCACTCACTTGGCCGGCGCTCTTTGGCAATGCATTTTATATTTTTCTGTTGCGCCAATTCTACATGACCATTCCCCAAGAACTTTCGCAGGCCGCCAAAATCGACGGAGCAAGTGAGTTTGCGATCTATTGGCGCATTATCTTGCCTTTGGCGCGCCCAGCCATGGCGACCATTGCCCTATTCACTTTTCTAGCCAACTGGAACGATTTTTTGGGCCCCTTGATCTATCTGAGTGACAAGCAACAGTATACGTTGGCCTTAGGTCTTTACGGGTTTGCCGGGTCGCGCGGCACAGAATGGGGGCTGCTCATGGCTGCAGGCACCGTGACCATTATGCCGATCATCATCCTCTTCTTTTTGGCGCAACGCACGTTTATCGAGGGCATTGCACTAACGGGCACCAAAGGGTGAAACAATGCAGCATTATCTACAGATTGCGTATAACCCACGTTGGACGCAATCTGTAGATAATGCTGCATCTGCGAGTAAATAAATACAAGTAATTTTCAAAATTGCAGTACTGAAAACGAAAGGTTACGCAAAATTATGAGTCAAATCGGCATTGGTATTATCGGCGGCGGGGGCATTGCGGCAGAGTGTCACATTTCGGGCTATCTAACCGACCCGCGCTGCAAAGTCGTTGCCTTGTGGGATATG
>JAPLGZ010000246.1 GCA_026389895.1 Chloroflexota bacterium
AGCCGTTGCTCAGTGAACGGAATTCACAGTTGCCGCCCTTGCGGGTGGTAGGCCAAGTGGGCGCGATGTATATTATTGCCGAAGGTCCAGAGGGGCTATACCTGATCGACCAGCACGCGGCCCATGAGCGCATTTTATATGAAAAATTCATGGCGCAACGCTACGGCACAGATCAAGGCGAGGTCGCCCGCCAACATCTCCTTGAACCCTTGACGCTGCATGTCGGCAATGAGATTACGGGTCTGGTTGCCCAACATTTGGACGAGCTAGCGAAGGTCGGCTTTGAGGTTGAAGCCTTTGGGGGTGACACTTTCTTGGTGCGTGCGGTGCCCAGCGTTTTGTCGGGTCAAGATCCCTTGCGCAATTTGGAAGAGATCGTCCGCACGTTGGCCGACCGACGCAATTTGGTGGGCGAAACATTAGAAGCCCGCCTGGTCAAGATGGTCTGCAAACGGGCGGCCATTAAGGCTGGCCAACTCCTCAGTGATCTGGAAATGCAAGAGCTTCTCCGCCAGTTAGAGGAATGCCAATCACCGCGCACCTGCCCACATGGTCGCCCCACCATGATCCAACTTTCGGCTGGTGAACTGGAAAAAGCGTTTGGCCGCGTTTGAAGGTAGGGAATAGGGATATGGGATACAGGATTAAAGAACAGTTGTTGCTTCTTAATCCCGTATCCCATATCCCTATTCCCTTTTTTACAAATCCAAAACTTTGTCACTTTGATTCACCCCAAGCTCTATGTTATACTCTTACAGTTGACATTTTTTCGTGATTGTCAACTTTCGTTTAAAACGAGTCCGGCTCTGTATGACATCGGCATCTTTTTTAATTAAACAAATTGTCTTTTTGTCAACGAGCAATCATGATTACCGCTAAATCTAACGAAAATATAAAAATGACGCTGAGAAAAGGTTAAAAATCGAGGGAGCTATGTCGCTAAACGTTACTACAGAGCCAAGAGAAAATCGCCAACTGGCGATCACAGTTGAGGTAGATCAGGCCCGCGTTGATCAAGAATTGCGCAAGGCTGCGCGCAAAGTGGCCAAGGATTATCGGATTCCTGGTTTTCGCCCGGGTAAAGCCCCCTATAATGTGGTGGTCCAACAATTTGGTCTGCCCAACCTCTATCGCGAATTTGTCGATCAGCTAGCCGAAGAGATGTACAAAAGCGCCATTGAGCAAGAGGGCATTCAACCCTACGCCCAAGCCGCGCTGGAAGATGTCAAACTGGAGCCATTGACCTATACCCTGCTGATTCCCCTCGAGCCGGAAGTGAAGCTTGGCGACTATCGCACGCTGCGCGTCGAAGAAGATGCGCCACAGGTTGATGAGGCAGCGATTAACGAGCGTTTGGAACAATATCGCGAACAAAATTCCGGTTGGAATGAAGTAACCCGCCCCAGCGCTTATGGTGACACACTAAATATTGATGTAAAAAGTGTGATTGTGCTCGAAGAGGGCGCAACCGATGCCGGCGAAGAGACCCCAGAAGAAACCGTTGTGCTCAACGAAACCGACTGGGATGTGACGCCTGATCAGGAAAACCCCATGGAGCCCGCTGGTTTTGACGAAGAGCTGCTTGGTTTGACCCCGGGTGAAGAAAAGACCTTTAATTTGACCTGGCCTGCCGATAGCCAAAGTGTGCATGCGGGCAAAACGGCGCGTTTCCAGGTTAAAATCAATAGCATTAAAGCCTTTGAAAAACCAGAACTTGATGATGCCTTTGCCCAGTTGGTCGGTCCGGATTTTGCCACCTTGGATGATCTAAAGGCGAAGATTAGCGAAGAATTACTAGAGCAGGCCAAGGCCAGCGCCGAAGAAACTTATATCGAAAAAGCGCTGGATGAAGTCTTGGCCATCAGCCAACTCGAGTATGCACCGGTCGTCGTAGAAGACCAGATTGACAGCATGGTTGGCGAATTTGACCGTCAGCTACGCCAATTTGGCATTGAAGGCGTAGAAAATTATCTAAAACAAGTCGGTCAGACCCTGGAAGATTATCGCGAGCGCTTGCGCCCCGATGCCCAGAAATTAGCCGAACGCAATTTAATCTTGTCGGAAATCTTGCGCACCGAATCTTTGCAGGCGACGGATGCCGAAGTTGAAGAACGCATCATTGCCATGCTCGGTGGTGAAGAAGCCGCCAAGACTGAATCAGCGCAGAGCGTGCTAGAGCAGTTGCGCGACGGTTCCAGCCGCGCGATGATCGAAAGCCAGGTGCTACGCGAGAAAGCCTTACAGCGTCTATTGGCGATTGTGCGCGGCGAAGAAGTGCCAGCGCCGGGCGCCAGCGCCGAGGTGGACAGCACGCCCGTGGTCGAAGCCGAAGCGAACACAGGCGAAGCCCCCCAAACCAATGAACCGGAGCCTGCGGAACAGGCATAACGGCCCCATGCTCGTCTTGGTTTTTCGCTTACAGCGGAAATTAACGAGCGGTTTGGGTGGTCGGGTAAACGCTAATATAACGCAAACGCGCAAATGGAGCCCGCTTACAGTGTAGGAAGGGCAGAGGATTTATTTTGATATGCACAGCGTTTTGCATCAATTAGCAAATCCCAGGCGTCTCTTTTAAAGAAGACGCCAAAATAATAACGGAGATACAGATGATTAACCCAATGAATGTTATACCAATGGTGATCGATAATTCCGGGCGTGGTGAACGGGCTTACGACATCTATAGCTTGTTGCTCAAAGAGCGCATTATTTTTCTGGGCACAGCCATTAACGATCAGATTGCCAACTTAATTGTGGCGCAGTTGCTATACCTAAACAGTGATGATCCCAATCAACCGATCAACCTTTACATTAACAGCCCAGGTGGCAGCGTCTATGCCGGGCTTGCCATCTATGACACCATGCAGATGATCAGTTCGCCAGTCAATACCTGGGCAGTGGGTGTTACGGCGAGCATGGGCACAGTCCTATTGGCCGCTGGCGCCAAGGGTCGCCGTTATGCTTTGCCACATGCCACCATTCACATGCACCCGGCCGCCGGTGGCGCGCAAGGTTACACTGAAGATGTGCGCATTGCCTTCCGTGAACAGGAACGCATCCAGACCCAACTCTTCCAATTAGTGGGCAAGCACACCGGCCACTCGTGGCGCGAGATCGAAGAACAGTTTGCACGCGATCGTTATATGAATGCCATTGATGCCAGAAATTATGGGTTGGTGGATAATGTCGTGGGTGACACCAGCAACATCGTTGTAATCGGCAAAAATGGCGAAGTGCAACTGGGTACGCCAGCCTTGATCGAAGAGAATGGTCAAGCCGTGGACAGCTCGGCGACGCCCAAAGCAGTGACGGCCAACTAAGTTCGTTTTTATTGGTTACGAAGTAGGACTGAGCAAGTTTTCAGAGACCTACCAAAGTTGAACCTAGCATTGACGAGGTTTTCCAGCGGTAGATGATCGACTTCTCGTTTTACAATTTCTCAAGATGACTGTCACTGCTTCAGTGGCAGTCATCTTGTCTATGTAAAAGAAATATGGCTCATTGGTACAAAGCGGGTGGGTTGTCTGTTTGCGACAGCAGCTGGTTTGCTTCCGACTTTTGGCTGATGGGCGAAGGAATAGCTGATAGCAATGGCTGATAGTTTCCAATCAAAAGCACCACGCTGTTCATTTTGTGGCAAAGAAAAGGCCGAAGTTCAGCGCCTGATCGAAGGACCAGACGACGTCTATATTTGCGACGAATGTGTGCTGCTGGGTGCAGAAATTCTGGCGGAAGAAGGCTTGGCCGGTGACGCCAAAACAACCAAAAATGTCCCGGTGGTCCCCGGTCCGCTGCCTAATCCAAAAGAGATCGTAGCACACCTGGATTCTTACGTGATTGGCCAAGATCGGGCCAAAAAAGTGTTGGCAGTTGCGGTTTATAACCATTATAAACGCATTTTCGGCGTCCCTTCGGCTGGAGCGGCGTCAGAAGCCAGCAGCACACCAAGCCTTGTGCACGCGCCAATCGCCGACGATGTGGAACTGGCGAAGAGTAATGTTCTTCTGATCGGGTCCACGGGCAGTGGCAAAACGCTGCTGGCCCAGACGCTTGCGCGCCTGTTGCGCGTTCCGTTTACCATTGCCGACGCCACCACCCTGACCGAGGCTGGTTATGTGGGGGAAGATGTCGAAACCATCCTGGTGGGTCTGTTACAAGCGGCCGACTGGGATACGGCGCGGGCGGAGCAAGGGATTGTCTACATCGATGAGATTGACAAGATCACACGCAAAGGGGGCGATAACCCCAGCATTACGCGGGATGTGAGTGGGGAAGGCGTCCAACAAGCCCTACTCAAGATTATTGAGGGAACGGTGGCCAATGTGCCGCCCAATGCCGGACGCAAACATCCACAACAAGAGTTTATCCAACTCGACACCCACAACATTCTCTTTATTTGTGGTGGGGCATTTAGTCATCTGGCAGATGTAGTGCGGCGGCGCGTGCAAAAGCGCGCCGGGCTGGGGTTTGTCGTGGATCATCCCGAACCTGGCCTGACGCGCGCCGGCCAATCTCAGGAGGAAGCCGAAGCACAACCGTTGCCAGAAGAATTGACCGAACGCCAGCGCGAGCTGAAAATTCGGCGTTTGGAAAAAGAGAGTCGGGACGAAAACGAGCTTTTACAACAGATTGTGCCCGATGATCTGTTGGCGTATGGCCTGATTCCCGAATTTATTGGCCGTTTGCCCGTCTTTGCCAGTTTGAATGCCCTAGACCGCAAAACGTTGGTGCGCATTCTGACTGAGCCGAAAAATAGTATTGTCCGGCAGTTCCAACGCTTGTTAGAATTGGATCGGGTCAAGCTAGAGTTTGAGCCAGAGGCCCTGGATGCCGTGGCGACCGAAGCTTTTCTGCGCAAAACGGGGGCCCGTGGTTTACGCAGCATTGTCGAAGAGGCCCTGTTGGATGTGATGTACGAAATCCCCAGCCGCGCCGATGTGGTCCGCTGCGTCGTCACCAAAGAAGTCTTTACCCAAGGTAAAGCGCCTCTACTCTACACCCCGCAAGGCCAGCTCGTGCAACTTGGCCGCGAATATCGCCCTGCGGCGTAATTTATGGCGTTGGCATGAAATGCAGGGGTAAATCCCGCGGCTCACTGCAGGAAGTCACCTCCGACGAGGGTAGTCCTGGCGACAGAAAATCAAACCATAAAAAAACTCCAGAGTCTTAAACGACCCTGGAGTTTTTTTATGGTTTGTGATATATATGGCGCTGGTGAATACTCATCGACGAAGGATCGAAGAGGAGCTTCGCTTGAAAATTTGTACAAACTCGAGCTAAAAAGCGGCTTGAAAAGATCAACCTTTCAGGCAGCCATCACCTGGTGGATCTGGATGAGGTTGCCGCAGGTATCATCGAACGCAGCAACCGTGGTCTGGCCCATATTGGTTGGCTCCATCGTGAATTCCACGCCAAGCTTTGTCAGGCGGGCGTACTCTTCGGCGATGTCGGCTACCTGGAACGTCGTGAAGGGGATGCCGTCCTTGACCAGCGCTTCCTTGAGCGCCTTCATGGCTGGGTACTCCGCATTGGGTTCAAGTAGCAACTCTGTGCCGTTCGGCTCTTCGGGCGAGACAACCGTTAGCCAGCGTGCGCCCCCGCCCAAGGGAATATCGTGCTTTTTGACAAAGCCCAAAATATCGGTATAAAACCGCAACGCCTTGTCGTAATCGTCAATCGAAACACTGGTAAGCGTGATCTTCATTTGATTCATCCTTTGTTTAGAATTTGAGTGGCGGTTTGGCAATCGAGTTGGCGAAACTCGCTGGGCGAGAGGCCAAAGTGTTGTTTGAACGCCTTGCTAAAAGCCGTATGCGTCTCGTAGCCAGCGAAGAGGGCGACCTCGCCAATATCCACTGCCCCCATGCGTAACTTGCGTCCGGCGCGTTCCAGACGCATCCGCCGTACATAGGCCGTCGGGCTTTCACCGACCGCGGCGGTGAAGACGCGGTGAAAATGTGGCACCGATAAACCTGCCACCGCGGCCAACCGATTGCGGTCCAGCGACTCGGCCATATGTTTGCGGATATATTGTTGGACAGCGTGCATGCGCTGCTCGTCCGTTTGACGGCTGGGTATGATGACTGTCATAAGCGTATTCTACCATAATAGAATATTTGTTCGTTATTCCAAATGTATCATCTTAGCTCAAGTTTAGAAGCTATTTGAAAAGATCAAAAACGAACAAATTGCGGGTCATTGCCATATAGATGAAAACGCTTTACTATTGGCAAGGAGGCGTTCATAATCCTCGCGGAGACGGGGATGCAAGCCTAACCATGCATATATCCAGACGACGCGGTCGTCCGTCTGATTTCGCCTTTGGCGCCAAATCCAGGATAATGCACCATTGGCTGTCCCCAAGTGCCCTCGGGGCACGGTTCAACCTCGGCTGGAAAAATGTCGAGTCACTAGATCAGTAATGAATGAAAGCAGAAACATCGTCGGTCTTTCTCACGCATCACTTCTCACTTATCACGCATCATATCTTTCTAACCGTTGGATAACTCGAACGCGGGGGTTAATAATTTATGTTGACAATTCGTCCATATCAAGCCAGCGATCTCAAAGCGATCAAAGCGATCACCCTCATCTGCTTTGAAGGGGTCTCTATGGATCAGAATATCGAAAAACGGTTTGGTCCTATTGGCGGCCAAGACTGGCGCTTTCGCAAGGCCAGGCATGTAGACGCCGACGTCGCAGCCAATGCCGCGGGGATTTTTGTGGCCGAAGTGGATGGGGTGGTTGCGGGCTATGTCTCGACTCGGCTAGACCACGCGACCCAGATCGGCGGCATCCCCAATTTGGGCGTGCTGCCAGCCTATCGCAAACAAGGCATCGGCCGCACATTACTCGAGACTGCGATCACCTATCTGCGTAAACAAGGCATGGCCTACGCCCGCATCGAAACCCTCGAACAAAACGCCGTCGGCCAAAAGCTTTATCCGAGTCTCGGTTTTCAGGAGTTCGCACGGCAGATTCACTTTATTCGTCCGTTAGAAAAACAAGATGAGTGATAAGTGATGAGTGAGAAATGACCGACGATGTTTCTGCTTTCACTCATCACTTATCACTTATCACTCATCATCCCCTACCGATAATCATCCGGATTAAAATTATCTGACGAACCCGTCGGCGCCCAACCCAGCACTTCTTTGGCATGGTTGGTGTCGCGCCAACGGTATTGATTTTCGGAGATCGCATCAAAGATATCGTACTTCAGCGATAACGGCGCAGCCAGACATTTATCGATCATCTGCACGGCATCGGCCTGCGAAAGATAGCCGGGGAAATGCCGGAGCAACTTGGGCTTGTCGGTGTCGAGCACTGCCCCCAGGCGAATGCAGAGCACAGACATATCATAGGTATCCGAAAACCAGCGACCTGTCGCTTCGCCAAAGAGCTTACCCACGGCATACGGGCTGTCGGGGCGCGGCGGGGTCTCTTGGGTGAGGAGGGGCCAGGGCGCGCTTACTTTGTCATATTCGCCGCCCGCCAATTTACCATAGGGCAGACTATCGTCCCATTCCCAGCCACACATCGTGCTGCCCGAACTCATAAAGACCACCCGTTTGACGCCCGCTTCCTGCGCCGCCTGGAACACATTGAGCGTCCCCATCACCGTCGTCGCCATCGTGCCTTCCCAACCCATCACATCCGTCGTATCCGCCGACAAGTGGAGCACCATATCCATGCCCGCAAAGGCCGGCTTGATCGCTGCAGCGTCATTGATATCGGCCTGGAGACAGGGAATTCCTTCCACCGGGCGGCGATTGAGCGCGCTAAACTCATACTTGTCACTCAGCCCCGCAATTGTCAGCCGCCCAATCAGGCCGCTGGCGCCGGTGATTAAGACTTTTGGTTTTGCCATAATGTGCTCTCCTTTGATTATCGGTTAGAAGATCGAGCCGTAGGTGGATAAAAGATGCCACTTGTTGTCGAAATTAGTCTGGTTCTTGCGAATGGCTAGCGCATTGTAGCTGATTTAAAAAGGGTCAGCAAGGTTATAAAATGGAGGGGTTGGCGATCTCTACACCAGTCATTTTGCGAGGTTGATCAACCGCACGAAAAGCGTTATGATCACAATAACCATTTTTGAGCGAAGCCTTTACTGGATTATTTTTGAGCGCTAGAACGCTTGACAGGAGCTATCCATGACAATGGTCAAACCCGCTGAACAGATCAGCGGCGCCTATACAATCCCGCCCCAAACGCGTACACGCATCATCGACTGTGACGTACATCATCAATTCGATAAGACGGAAGTGCTCTATCCTTATCTGCCGCGCCACTATGTCGAGTGGATCAAAGATTTCGGTTCCATGATGCCAGGAATTGGGTATACCAACATGCCAGGCAGTGGGGCGCGGGTAGATTTATGGGATGGCAAAGATATTAATCCTGCCACCATCCCTGAAGTGGCGATCAAGGATCATCTGGACAAATATGCCATCGATATTGCCGTCTTGACCGGTGGACCCTATTCTGCGGCGGTACATCCCGATGTGGATTATGCGGCGGCCTATTGTCGCGCATTTAACGACTGGACGCTCGACCATTGGATCGCCAAAGATCACCGTTTGCGCGCCTCGATCCACATTGCGCCGACCGATCCAGAACAGGCCGCAGCAGAAATTGACCGGCTGGGCGAAAATCCGGCCTTTATCCAGGTGTTGATGCCAGCCGGCGCACGCATGCCCTTTGGCAATCGGTTCTACCATCCGATCTACGCGGCGTGTGAACGGCACAATTTGCCGGTCTGCATCCATTTTGGCGCGGAAGGCTCGGGGGTTTCGGCGCCACCAACCGCGGCGGGTTTCCCCTCCTATTATCTGGAAATGCGTATGGCGCGCCCGCAGATCGCCATGGCGCATACCACAAGCTTGATCTGTGAGGGTGTCTTTGAGAAGTATCCTGGCCTCAAGTTTCTCTTTATCGAACACGATGTATTCTGGGTGCCGGGGCTGATGTGGCACATGGACAGCGACTGGAAGAGTTTGCGCGATTATACGCCGTGGGTGAAGAAATTGCCCAGTGAATATTTGCGCCAGCATATCCGTTTTGGCTCTCAGCCCATGCCCAACGTACCAACGCCGGCGGATCTCAAGACCTTCTTGAAATGGATGTGGGCAGACGAAACGTTGGTCTTTGCCAGCGATTATCCCCACTGGGATTGGGACGAACCGAGCACCTTCTTGGGTGGGATCGACAAGGATCTGCGGCGCAAGATCATGGCCGAAAACGCCGAAAAGCTCTATGGCGTGCGCCTGGCCAAGTAGCGCGGGCTTTTGTTACACTTCGCCCGCCGGGCGGTCGCTAGGCATCAGATTTGTTAGCCCGCAATCGTGTGGTCGCCGCCCGGAAGGTTCCCCGATGCAAAAAATTAGGCTGTTGGCGAGTGGCTGATATTCGACTATAATAAGCCGCGTCTTTGTGGAAACCCGTGTATCCTGAATTGCGAGTTGTGAAGATGGAAACTAACTTGCTCCAAAATTCTACTGGTGGCTATATCGTCGCCACGGTGGCCGATTTCGCACCTGGACAACGGAAAATTGTACGCGTTGAAAATCGAGAAATTGGCATTTTTAACATCAGTGGTGAATTTTATGCCCTGCGCAATCTCTGCCCACACCGCAGCGGTCCCCTTTGTAAAGGCCGCGTCCGCCCACTGGTCGTCACCAAAGGCGTCTATCAACGTGATTACGAACGTGAAGGTGAAATTCTCAAATGTCCCTGGCACCAATGGGAATTCGACATCAAAACAGGCCAGGCATTATATGATCCCCAATTGCGGGTCAAAACCTATCGTGTGGTGCAAGAGGGCGATGAGGTTGTACTCTATTTGTAAACGTGAAGCATAAAGTGGGAGCTTGTCCATTCACTCATCACACTTCACGCCTCTTTCCTAACCGAAACTTACCAACTTGGAGAAGCCAGCATGACAACCCACCACTTTGAACCTACCCACTACTTCACCGCGATTGGCTCGCATGAACCGGTGTTGCGCATTGCGCCAGGCGACACCGTGATCACGACGACGGTGGATGCACGTGGGCAGGATGTCAACAGCCAAGCGATCACACCGCCAGGCAATCCGATGACGGGACCGTTTTATGTCGAAGGCGCCGAACCAGGCGACACCTTGGTCGTACACCTGGACAAGTTGACCCCAAGCCGCACCTATGGGTGGACAGCCAAGATGCTAGCGCCGAATGTGGTCGACCCGGAGTATGTGCCGCAATTGCCCTGGCATCCCGAAGAGCCACGTGGACCGGCAAAGTGGCATGTCGATGCGGAGGCGTGGACCGCAACGTTGCTAGAACCGGAGACAAAGCTGGGTAAATTGACCCTGCCGCTCAATCCAATGGTGGGCTGCTTTGGCGTCGCGCCGGACAAGGGGCAAGCTATTTCCACGGCCACTTCTGCCGAACATGGTGGCAACATGGATTACAATGGCTTTGTGCAAGGTGTAACGGTCTATTTTCCAGTCTTTGCCCCAGGCGCGCTCTTTCACATTGGGGATGGCCATGCGCGGCAAGGGGATGGCGAAATTGTCGGCACGGGCATTGAAATTTCGTTCGACGTGCAATTTACGGTTGAGTTGCGCAAGGGTAAACGGATTGGTTGGCCACGCGGCGAGAATGAAGAATATATCTTCACCTGTGGCAATGCCCGTCCGCTGGATCAATGTGTGCAACATGCCACCACAGAAATGTCGAAATGGTTGCAAGAAGAGTATGGGCTCGATGCACGCGGCGCCCATATCCTCATGGGCCAGACAGTAAAGTATGATTTGGGCAATATCTTCGACCCAGCGTTTACGATGGTCTGCAAGATGCCGAAAAACGTACTGCCGTCACCGACGGTTTAATCAGAGTCAAGTCAACATGAGAAGCCGAGTTTTGTCTGCGTAGGGGCGTGCCCTCGTGGCCCCCCAAGCGGTTAGAGCACGAACGGCGGCCACAAGGGCACGCCCCTACAACAAGCAAAAATTTGGTTCGCAACGTGTATTTCAGGATAGCTACGCAAAGGAGCATGCTATGATGCAAGCACCCACCGATTTTAAAATCATCGCGGATCACCAAGAGGTGACCGAAATTGCGCGCGATCTGCGCTTTCATCCCAGCACGGTAAAAAACCCCAAGTTGCTGAAACCGGAGCAGATCGAGGCCTATAACCGAGATGGCTATCTTAAAGGGATCCGCGTCTTTAGCGAAGCGGAAATTGCCGAGCAGCGCCGCTATTTCGATGCGTTGCTGGCCAAGGTGGTGGCAGCCGGCGGCGATAGCTATTCGATCAGCACCGCCCATCGCAAATATGGCAAAGTCTATGATCTACTAACCCATCCGCGCATTGTGGCCTATGTCAAAGATCTGTTGGGCGAAAACGTGATCGGCTGGGGTTCCCATTATTTCTGCAAAATGCCGCATGATGGCAAGCGCGTCTCTTGGCACCAGGATGCCAGTTTTTGGCCGATGACGCCATCAAAAACCGTTACCGTGTGGCTGGCGATCGACGACGCGGATGTGGAAAACGCCTGCATGCGGTTTCTGGCTGGCTCGCAAAACTTTGGTCACCTCACCTATCATTTAAGTGAACAAGATGAGAATAACGTGTTGAACCAGACGGTTGATAACGCCGAGCAGTTTGGTCAGCCAGTGGATGATGTGCTCAAGGCCGGTGAGATTTCGTTGCACAATGATCTATTGCTGCATGGCTCTGAAGCCAATAACTCCGACCGGCGGCGTTGCGGCCTTACCTTGCGCTATTGTGCCGCCGAGGTGCGCGCCTATATGGATTGGAATCAAAAGGGTGTGATCGTCAGTGGCTCGGACCCGACCGGCCATTGGTCTAATCATCCCCGCCCGGCAGAGGATTAATCGCACAAGTAGGCCGGGTTGAAAGCCGGCCATTGGATGTGGACAAGGTAACCACCCTTGGTCGCGGCTTTGTCGATCAGCGGATGAATCTATCCACCCGGTTCGCGACATAACATAAGTGAGTAAGTTGTTCGCCCAAAGCTTAACCGCTCCCTGTTTACAGTAGTCTTGAAATTTGTGCTGGCTTCCCTTTTAAACCGAAGTGAGAGAACAATGGAAAAGCGTATTCTGGGCCGCACGGGCCTGGAAGTAAGTGTGCTGGGATTGGGCGGCCTTTTTCTATCGAAATTGGGCGGCAATGATCAAGACGAAGCGCGGCGCGCCACCCATCGGGCCTTGGCATTAGGGGTCAATTATGTGGACACGGCGCCTGGTTACCTGGATAGCGAAGCCGTGTTGGGCTATGCGTTGCAAGGTGCGCCGCAGCCCTATTTTCTCTCCACCAAGTTAGGTGGACGCCCGCAGCCATTTGATCCCAAAGATAAAGCCGGCTTGCGCCAGTCGGTGCAAGAGAGTTTACGTCTGCTGGGACGCGATCAGATCGACATTCTGTTCATCCATGAGCCAGACCGCCCTGGTCAATACGACTGGTGGACTGATTACGAGAACTTTCACGGTCCGGTCAACGATGTATTAGATGAGCTAAAAGCAGAAGGCGTCATTCGTTTCACCGCACTGGGCGGCACCACGGCCTATGAAATGACGCCGATCATCGCCACCGGACGCTATGATGTGGTGCTGACGGCCTTCAATTACAGCCTGCTCTGGCGCGAGGCCACAATTGGGGTGCTGCCAGAGGCCAAACGTCAAGGCATGGGCATCATCATCGGTTCGCCGCTCCAGCAAGGCGCCTTGGCGCGCCGTTATGATGAGGAAGTCCATTCTGGTGCACGCTGGCTCAGTCCGCCGCGCCGTGAACAGTATCGCCGTCTCTATGCTTTACTTGATGAGACGGGCATCGCGCTCCCAGAACTAGGGCTACGTTTCGTCATTTCAAATCCAGATGTTAGCCTGACCCTGATGGGCGCCCGCTCGGTAGCCGAAGTCGAAGCCAACGTGCAGGCGATCGAACAGGGTCCGCTCCCCAAAGCGCTCTTAGATCGGCTGCAAGAAATTGCCGATATGGTGCCGTTTCGTCCTTTTGAAGAACCTTTCGGTCTGCCCTTTGGTCGTGCCTATAAGGGGCCAGGCAAGGCGTAGGGAGTAAGGATGCGGTCCGCTCTACTGAGCGCCTTCATCCTTACTCCCCATCCCACATTCATCGTAAAGTACAAATCCATCCAAGGAAAAAGGAGAAATCGAATGTCAACACAAAAGCTTTCCCGCCGCGAATTTTTGCGGGTGGGCGCACTCGCTGGCGTCGGCTTGACGCTGGTCGCTTGCGCGCCCGCGCCCGGCGCGGCGCCCCAAGCGGGCAATGCACCCGCCGCGGCTGGCGGTGGCAACGGCCCTTACGAGGGCAAGTTTGTCATTATGAGCGCCGGCAATGCGGAACAGAACGCGCCTTTGATCAAAGGCATTGAAGAAGCGCACCCAGGCGTTAAGGTCGAATGGCGCGGTTTGACCAGTGAGCGCTACACCGAATTATTCACCGCATCGGAAGTGGCGGGCGATCAGATCGACATTATGGATCTGAACGGTCAAGATTTGCGCCGTTATGCCGTTGGCAACAAGCTCGTCGATCTGTCGGACATTGATTACAAGGATCGGTTCCGCGAGGTTGGGCTACAGACATACACCGTCAAAGGCAAGTTGTGGGCGTTGCCACGCGGCGGCATTAGTGGTTTTCCCTTCTTGTACAACAAAAAGTTACTGGATCAAATTGGCGTGAGCAAAGAACCAGAGACCTATACAGATCTGTTGCAAATGGCGCCGGAATTAAAGAAGATTGGCGCTGCACCGGTTGTCCATGCGGGCAAGAACATCTATCTCTGGCCGATCTGGCAGTTTTTCGCCTATGCGCAGACCTCCAAAAACGATCCCGTGGAACAGACTTTCAAAGTTTTGAGTGGCCAAACTAAGTTTACGGATGCCGATCATGTGGCCGGGCTAGAGATTCTCGGCAAATACGCGAGCGATGGGCTGTTCATTGATGGGGTCAACAGCTTGGATGGCGATAGCGCCTGGATTGCGTTCTCACAGGGCAAGGCGGCCTTCTGGTACAATCATAGCTCCCAGGTGGGCACCTACCGAAAGGGCACCTTCCCCGAATTGGACATGTCGTTGATGCCGCCATTGCGTTCAGTTGAAGATGCGACGGTGAAGCGCATGTTGCCAGGTGGCACCGGTTCGGCCACCTGTATCTATGCCAAAATTGCACCAGAACGGCTAGATGTGGCGCGCAAGATTTTGGATCTGATGACCAATGATCAATGGGTCAAGTGGGCCAATGATCTGAACAAAGATCCCGTTTCGACCAACAAGAATGTCGAGGCAAGCACTGACGAACTGGCGATCAAGTATGCCAAAGAGTGCGCCGACAACCAGTTTACCTATCTGGATTGGTATTGGCCACCAGAGATTACCCGTGCCTTCCAAGAGAATCAGCAAGCCCTTGTGGCCGGCACCAAAAAACCGGACGAAGCCGCAACGTCGATTCAAAAGGTGTTGGATGATCTGTATAAAGATGGCTATAAGTTTGAGGCGTAGGATTGGGTGAAGAGTGAGGCGTGATAAGTAATGCGTGAAAAAGGTCATCTGATCTCACGCATCACTTATCACGCCTCATACAAGGAAGGTTGACGATGTCCACTGCTATACCGCGGCAAGTTCGGCGCAGGAACCTGACCCCCTATTTATGGGTGCTGCCCGCTTTGCTCTTCTATATTGTCTTCAAATTGTTGCCGATGATTGTCGGTCTCTATCTGACGTTGATCCAATGGGACGGCATTGAACCGCCTAAATTTGTCGGCTTGCAGAACTTTCAGCGCATTTTGACGGATGAAGTGATTCCACTCGCGCTGCTGAACAATGTGAAATACGCCGTCGGCACCGTGATCGGCAAGATGATCCTGGCACTTTTTTTGGCCTTGATCCTCAACCAAGCATTGCGCGGGCGCAGCATTTATCGCACGACGCTCTTCATGCCGGTGGTCATGTCGTTTGTTGTGGTCGGCATCCTGTGGTCTTGGTTATATAACGGGCAATTTGGTCTGTTGAACAATTTGTTACATAAATTAAAGCTGGACTTTTTGATCTTGGATTGGCTGGGTGATACCAAAGTCGCGCTCTGGTCGCTGGTTGTGGTCGATATATGGAAGTGGTATGGCTTCCATATGGTGATTTTTCTGGCTGGCTTGCAAACCATCTCCCAAGAATTATATGAGGCGGCGCGCATTGACGGCGCGGCGCGTTGGCAACAATTTACCAAAATCACCTTGCCACTCTTGCAACCCGTGATGCTCGTCAATGTTACGTTATCATTGATGGGCGCGTTCAATGTCTTTGACATCCCCTATGTGATGACCGAAGGCGGACCAGCTAATTCAACGTTGGTCATGGCGTTGCATATTTATATCAGCGGCTTTAAATTTTATAAGTTTGGCTATGCTGCCGCCTTGTCGTATGTGTTGCTGACGCTGGTCACCGTGATGGCGGCGGTTCAGATGCGCTTTATGTCGCGTGAGAGTTTGAGTTAAGAAGCCCCACCCTAACCCTCCCTGGGGAGGGGACCGATTAGTGGACACAAGATACAACTTTGTCTAACCCTTGATCAGCCCCCTCCCTGGGGAGGGTTAGGGTGGGGCCCCTACGCCTAGAAGCGAGAAAAAAAATGAACAAGACAACCCTGGTTTCTCCGCCCTCTCTGGCGCGGGCGGGGAAAAAATCTCTGGTGGTGGCCAAGCGCTCTGCACGGCTGGATCAATGGCTGGTATGGCTGGCAAGCCACCTGATTCTAATTTTTTTTACCATTGTCGTCGTCTATCCCGTTATTTGGATGTTTTTGGCTTCTTTCAAATCCAATGGCGAAGTGGTCTCCAATGTATGGGGCTTGCCGACGACCCTGCACTGGGAAAACTACACCAGCGCCTGGCAGACTGCGCAATTGGGGTATGCATTGCTCAACAGTGTGATTGTCTCGGTGGGCACCGTGATTGTGGTGACGGCTTTGGCGGCGGCAGCAGCCTTTGCCTTTGCCAAGTTGCGTTTTCGCTATGCGACGTTCCTCTTTTTGATCTTCATCTTTACTATGCAGGCGCCCGTGCCGGTGATCCCGCTCTATGTGATGCTAGTCAAACTGGGCTTGACCAATAGCCGGTTAGGCTTGATTCTGCCAATGGTGGCCGGTGGTCTGCCGCTTGCAATTTTTATCTTCCGCGCCTTTTTCCAGTCGCTGCCCAGCGAGTTATTGGATGCCGCCAAAGTGGACGGCTGCACCGATTTCGTCGCCTTTCTGCGGATTGTTTTACCGATCTCTGGCCCGGCGATCGCCACGGTGACCATTCTGCAATTTGTGGGCGCGTGGAACGAGTACTTCTTAGCGCTGATCCTCGTACGCTCACCAGAGATGCGCACGATCCCGTTGGCAATTCAAGTCTTTTTCTATGCCTGGGGCCGCACGGAATGGCAACAAGTCTTTGCCGCTTTGAGTGTGGCCTCGTTGCCAATGATCATTTTGTATATGATCATGCAACGCCAGTTTATTCAAGGGTTGACGGCCGGTTCGGTGAAGGGCTAATGGTGCGCCGTTAAGCTTGGACAAAGAAATTCCATTTTTATTTTGACCGCGGCTGGGTTACACTTTATCCACCAGTTTGGTTCAAAATTTTGTCCACTCGAAACCAGAAGGCTTACCTAATGTCCACACCAAAAAAAATCGCGGCAATTATCACCGAATATCGCCGGCATTCCCACGCCGACGTCATTGTCAGTAAATTTCTGCGCGGCCTGCCCACCGATGACGGGCTGGTTACCGCACGCATTGAAATCGTCTCGATGTACGTCGATCAATTTCCCGATGCCGATATGGCGCGCGGGATCTCCGCCGAATTTAATGTGCCGATTTATCCGAGCATCGTCAAAGCACTGACACTGGGCGGTGCAGAATTGGCCGTCGATGGTGTGTTGCTGATCGGCGAACATGGCGACTACCCGTGGAACGAGCGCGAACAACAACTCTTTCCGCGCAAATATTTTATGGAGCAGATCTGTGGTGTTTTTGCCAGCAGCAAACGCGCTGTGCCAATCTTTAGCGACAAACATTTGTCTTACAACTGGCATGATGCCAAATGGATGTACGACCGGGCGCGCCAATTGAACGTGCCCTTTATGGCGGGTTCGTCGTTGCCGCTCGGTTGGCGCGCTCCCTGGATCGAACATGAATTGGACACGCCCATTCAAGAAGCCGTTGCGATTGGCTATGATGGCTTAGATGTCTACGGCTTTCACGCGTTGGAGACGCTGCAATGTATGGTCGAACGGCGGGTCGGCGGTGAAACGGGTGTGGCCGCGGTGACTTGTCTGGAAGGGGACGCCGTCTGGCAAGCGGCCCAAGTTGGCCTTTGGTCACGCCCTTTGGCCGAGGCTGCCTGCGAAAAGATTCGTAACAAACCGGCGACTGAGCTAGAAGCACTTTTCCCCAAACCAGCAGTCTTTATCATTGAATATCGGGATGGCTTTCGCGCCGCGGTGTTGATGTGTATGGGCAATGAGGATACGGTGCTCAAAACCTTTGCCTACGCAGCGCGCGTCAATGGCCAAGTCCAGGCTGCCGAGGTGTTTCTGGGTGATAATCCCTATCCGCACTTCAGCTATCTTAGTTTGAATGTCGAAGAGATGTTTCTCAGCGGCCAACCAACCTGGCCGGTAGAACGCACGCTGCTCACCACCGGCATTCTCGAAGCCGTGCTCGAATCGCGTTATCGCGGCCACGTGCGCATCGCAACGCCATACCTGGCAGTCAATTATCGGTCATTTGAGTCAATTCCGTGGCGCTCGAAAAATCCGCGACCGATTGATGTCGCCACGGTGCCGATGCATTAGACCTGAACCTCAGTGGTCAGTCAAGATATTCACTTATCTTACGCTGTGACAGGACAAATGATGAGCCTGCACCAATCATCGAGTATTGTAGGGGCATGCGGTCACCAACGATCTTCGCCGCCGATTGCGTGCCCATGTTCGTCAACGATCATTGGTCGCACAGCCGGGCACGCAATCGGCGGCGAAGCAAGATCAGGGACAAAATTAATATTGGCCTGCCGCCGACCGCATGCCCCTACGGTGATTGGTGAACATACGTCAGTCGGTCAACTGACAACAACTCAATAACCTTTCGAGAGAGGAAATCCACATGCGCCTTGGCGCTCCGATTTTTGTCAAGTATGAAGATGCCGAAGTCTGGGCCGCGGCTGTCCAGGCCAAAGGCTACCGTGCGGCCTATTGCCCCGTGCAACTAGGTGCAGACAGTGCGACCATTCAAGCCTATCGCGCGGCGGCGGCCACGCATGATCTTATCATTGCCGAAGTGGGCGCGTGGAGCAATCCACTCAGTCCCGATGCGGCGATTCGGCAGGCGGCGCTGGAAAAATGTAAAGCGAGCCTGGCCCTGGCCGATCAGATGGGGGCGCGTTGCTGTGTAAATATTGTCGGCTCGCGTGGCGAGAAATGGGATGGGCCATCGCCGGATGATTTGACCGACGCGACCTTTGATCTGATTGTCGAAACCGTGCGTGAGATCATCGACGCCGTGCGTCCGCGCCAGAGCTATTACACGCTGGAAACGATGCCCTGGATGTACCCCGATTCGGTCGACAGTTATTTAAGTTTGATCGAGGCGATTGACCGGCCACGTTGTGCCGCACATTTCGATCCTGTTAACCTGGTCAATAGCCCACAACGCTACTTTCACAACCGCGACTTGATCCGCGATTTCGTGGCAAAACTTGGCCCGTATATTCGCAGTTGTCATGTGAAGGATATCGCCCTGGGCAAAAATTTGACCGTGCACCTGGATGAAGTGCGGCCGGGGTTGGGCGGGCTTGATCATGCGGCCCTGTTGCGCACCGTGAAGACGTTAGACGCCGATTTGCCTTTGATGTTAGAACATTTACCGAATGAAAGTGAATACGACCTGGCGGCTGCGCACATCCGCGCAGTGGCCCAATCAGAAGGGATTGATTTGTGAGTAAAAGCTGTTTTACTGTGACCTTTACCGCCCGCGAACAGGCGGAACTCCTAGAGACGCCAATCGACACCAGCGAACTGAAGCCAGACGAAGTGGCTGGGCACACGCTCTACACGCTGATCAGCGCTGGCACCGAACTCAATGGCGCGTATCTGGCCGACACGTTTCCGCGCACCCCAGGTTATGCCGCGGTCTTTGAAGTTGATGCCGTAGGCTCAGCCGTCGAGAATGTGAAGATCGGTGACCGCCGTTTTTGCATGGGGCTCCATCGCTCCTATCAGCGCGTCACCGTGAAGGATAGCTTGCCTGTGCCCGACAGCGTGCAATCGGCTTGGGCGCCCTTTATCCGCTTGATGGGCGTGACGATGGCCACCCTCACCACCACGCCCGCCCGGCCACCGGAATTGGTGCTTGTCACTGGTCTGGGGCCGGTTGGGCACCTGGGCGCGCAAATCTTTCACGCCTGTGGTTATCAGGTCATCGCGGTCGATCCAGATGCCAACCGCCAGTCGATCATGCGCGAAGTGGGCATTCCACGTGTTGAAGGGGCAGTGCCGTTGGACGATCCAACCGTAGTGGGGAAGGTGGCCCTCCACGTTGAATGTTCCGGCCACGAAAAGGCCGCGCTCGACGGCTGCAAGGCGCTCAAAAAAGATGGCGAAATGTCACAAGTGGCCGCCCCATGGAGTCGCCGCACAGAAATCTATGCCCAAGAATTGTTACGCTTGGTCTTTTTCAATTATCTGACCGTGCGCAGCGGCTGGGAATGGAAATTACCGCTGCACCCCACACCGTTCCAGACCAACAGCATTTGGGGCAATTTTGCCGCCGCGATGGACTGGCTGGCCACAAAACGCGTCGTCGTGGCCGATCTATATGAGTTGGTCGATCCCCACAATGCTCAACAGGTCTTTCAAGATCTGCTGCACCAACGCACCGAGAGCTTGGCGCAAGTTTTTGACTGGACGAAAATTTAGAACCGTGGAGGCGCAGGATAGCACAGCTTGTTGGTCACGCGACCGATAAACCTGTGTCATCCTGCCCATCCGCGATTTTTTCCATCATAGAAAAGGGTCTCATATGAAAATTCTTGTCACAGGCATCTCTGGCCGGATTGGCGCCAACCTGGCGAAAGCGTTGATTGACGCGGGTCACGAAGTGCGTGGGCTGATCTGGGCCAATGACCGGCGTCTCGACAAACTGACCGCCTTGAACGTCGAATTAGTGGAAGGCACGATCGAAAACGCCGCAGACGTGGACAAAGCCGTGAGCGGGGTAGACGCGATCTGTCACCTGGCGGCGGCATTCCAGGGGGGTGGGCCGTTTACAAACGAACAGTATTTTGAGATCAACGTGCGCGGCACCTTTAACATGTTGGAAGCCGCCCGCCAATATGCGCCCAACTTGCAGCATTTTTTCTATGCAAGCACAGATGCAATTTACGAAAAATATATCCCTGGCGGCATCCCTGAGCCGATCCAGGAAGACACGATGAAGATCGCGCCGGTTGGGCAGTACGCCATGACGAAATATTTGGGCGAAGAACTTTGTCGTGGCTATTATCGCACCTACAAGTTGCCGGTGACAATCTTTCGCTTTGCGTTGGCGTTGGCCGGGGATGAAGTGCTGAACTTCCCTCAGTTCTACCTGAGCCATTGGCTGAAGGTCTACGAAAATTTGCCTGGCGCCGAGGCGGCGCAAGTGCGGGCACAATTACAACAGTTGCGGCCTGCAACCGATGAAGCAGCAAAAAAGTGTTTGTTGCTCGCGCGCGACGGAAATGGTCAACCGTATAAAAAACATGTGGCTGACGTGCGCGACATTGTGGCTGGCTTTACAACAGCCTTAGGCAAACCGGGCGCAGTCGGCGAAATTTTTCAATTAGCCGCCCCCACGCCTTACACCTCGGCAGAAACCAT
>JAPLGZ010000174.1 GCA_026389895.1 Chloroflexota bacterium
GCGCTAGGTAACTGTCTAACTTGGCCATGAAATTTCTCTATTCTTGATTTGTGTGGGTGTTCTGGAAAAGGCGCGGTGGAACAGATAACGGCGCGTCAGGGTCAGCGCGCTACGCTAACCCTGCCGCAGTCTGGCATTTACATTCTATCCTCGATCAGTGGGGGACGGAGCCACCAATGGTTGGAATATTGGTGATCAGCGGCATGAACAGATGCGTGGTGATTTTCCCCACCGAGGTTTCAGCCAGGGCACCATGGCTGAGTAGACTGATGCTGGCGAGCGATACCAGCAAGACAAAGACGAACACAAAGACGAATCGGCGGTAGATGGGTTGAGTTGGTTGCATAGTTCCTCCTTTAACAACGACAATCCTGTGCGAGAGGTAGATGATACACTATACTCTGAAAGGCTTGTCAAACTTGGTGCCTGCTAGATGGGTGGAAAACGCGTTAACTTTCTAGCAACTGCACGGCCACCAATGGACTATGCGCGATCCACTGTTCCAGATCATGTTGGCCATCCAGATGACGAATGATCAGGGCCAAAATTTCGCGCCGTTGACTTTCCTCTGTTATGGGCGTAGCGCGCGCTGCGAGATCGGCCTGCACACTTTGCTTGAGATGAAAGGTAAATTCGGGCTGCGCAACCAAGTTTGCATACCAATCGCGGTGGCCCGGCAACCCGGTGATATAGAGTTGCCCATTTATATGGTGAAACCAGATTTCAATGCGCCGCGGCTGGCCACTTTTGCGCCCCATGGTCGTAATGTCGATGACGCGATCCTGTGCTAAGGCTTGTTGAATCTGCGGGTCCATTCATTCCTCCTTTTTATCGCTTGATCGTCTTACCTGTAAATATATCTATGTTCGAGACTATCATTTTAAGCAGCCTATGGCGCAACCAACAAATAAGCCGCCAATCGATGGGAACAAATGTCTGCGACCAACCGTCCACATGACACAACGCAGTTCGCTTGCCGATCAGACCCATCTAGTGGAGGATATATGAAGCAACCTTATTGGTTGATGACAGGACTTAGCGCGAAATTGATCTTAACGGCGATCCTGCTGTTTGGTCACTTTTCTAGCGTGTTGGCGCAAGACATTATTATCGAACCGCCGCCAACGCCCCCGATCGTAACGCCGCAGCCTGACCAACCGGTCTTTTCCCAACCCGCCTCCATTACGATTGCCGCGCATCGGGTCGACGCCGTGATCGATGGGCCAGTGGCCAAAGTTCATCTTACGCAGATTTTTCGCAACGATGCCAACCACACGGTTGAAGGGCGCTATGTTTTTCCGCTGCCTGAGGATGCCGCCGTGAGTGATTTTCAGATGACCATTGATGGCAAAACGCTGGAAGGCAAGTTGCTTTCCAAGGAGGACGCCCGCCGCATCTATGAAGCAATTGTGCGGCAGCAGCGTGATCCTGCGTTGTTAGAATATGTGGGGCGCGGCCTTTTCCAGACCAGCGTCTTCCCGATCCCGGCTGGCGCTAGTCGCACCTTGGAACTGAGTTACGCCCAGATTTTGCCGCAACAAGATGGGCTTTATCAGTTTCGTTATCCGTTACGCAGCCCGCATGGGCAGGCCACACCAGTCGAGGCGCTGGCGATCCATCTTGAACTGCGCAACCAACCAGGGCTGCGCACGATCTATAGCCCCAACTACAAGATCCAAATCGCGCGCCCCGACAATGCCAGCGCAACGATTGATTACACCGCCAGCCAGGTGCAACCTGAGCAAGATTTTCAGCTGCTCTTTGGCGCTACACAGAAGGCGATTGGGCTCAATGTGTTGACCTATAAACCTGCTGGTGAAGATGGCTTTTTTGCCCTGTTGGCCGCGCCCGGCGTTGAGGTCGATCCCCAGAAGCTGGTTCAGCGTGATGTGGTATTGGTCTTAGATGTCTCGGGATCAATGCAAGGCGAGAAGATTGCCCAAGCGCGCAAAGCTGCCGATTTTGTGGTCGATCATTTAAATCCTGGCGATCACTTTAATTTGATCAGCTTTAGCACTGGCGTGCATCTCTGGCAAGCGGCGCTCCAACCCATCAGTGCGGCAACCGCTAAAGATGCGCATCGCTGGATCGCCGGGTTGACGGCAACGGGCTCGACCGATATTAATCGGGCTTTATTAGAAGCGCTGGGCCAGTTGCAAAGCTCGGCTACTGATCCTGCTCCGCGTCCGGCGTATGTCCTCTTTATGACCGATGGTTTGCCAACCCAAGGGGAATTGGATGCCCAACGGATTATCGACAACACCCTGAATAATAAGCCAACCGAACAGACAATTCGCCTGTTTACCTTTGGTGTGGGGTTTGATGTGAACACCGATCTGCTCGACACTTTAAGTCAAACACTGGGCGGCCGCAGTAGCTATGTCAAACCGGAAGAGCGGATTGATGAGAAGATCGGGGAATTTTACAGCCAGATTGGGTTGCCCGTCTTGGCGGGTGTTACGCTCGATTTTGGCAAGCAAGCGGTGATCGATGAGGTATATCCCTATCCGTTGCCGGATCTTTTTGCGGGCGAGCAGCTGGTGGTCGTCGGCCGTTATCACAGCGGCGCCGATTTGACGGTGACCTTGCAAGGGATGGTCAACAATCAAAAGATTATCTACCAATATCCGCATCAACATTTTGTCGCAAGTGGGGGGGAACCGTTGGTGGCGCGCTTGTGGGCGACGCGCAAAATTGGGGCATTGCTGACCCAGGTGCGCCGGAGCAGCGCCAACCAAATCACGATCAATCAAGAATTGATCGACGAAATTACTAAGCTTAGTTTGCAATATGGCATTGTCACGCCGTACACCGCTTATTTGGTTGAAGAGCCCACGGTGAGCCAAGCGGCGATTGATTTGGGGCAAGCTGCCACCGAACCCCGCTCGCTATACGCGCCAGGCACGGCCGAGGCTGCCGCTAACAAAGCTGATGCCGTGGCCGCCGCTCCGGCCAGTGGGGCCGCGGCCGTCGCGGCCAGTGAAGCCCGCACCCAGCTAGAAAATGCGACAAACGCGCCAGAAAATCAGGCGCTGCGTTTTGTCAATGGCAAAACGTTTACGCAACAAGGCGCAGTAACCACCAAGGATGGCCGCAGTGCAGCGCTCTGGGTCGACACGCTCTATCAAGAGCAGATGCAGATCGAAACCGTAGTCTTTGGCAGCGAGCGTTATTTTACGTTGGCAAAGCAGCCCCAGATGGCGCCCTGGCTGGCTATTTCAACCGAGTTGGTCATCGTGATCGATAAGAACAAGGCGATCCGCATTACCTCTGTAGAACCCTAGCAATGCTTTTATAGAGGGAATGCCGGTAAGAGCGTAGAGATAGCGCGCTACGCTCTTACCGGCTAAGATTTCTGTAAATAGTGGCACAATTTATAGTGCCACTATTCTTATTTATCCGTAGGTGGCAGCTCGACTTTGGCCTGATGTGTTTATCTCCAGGATATAAGCATTTTCCTGCTCGTCGTAGCCCTCTTGCTGGTTGTAAAAGTGCGCAGTGGCCAAGGCTGCCTCAATCTGATCCGGCGAACTAACCGCGGCAATTTTTTGTTCAAGCGTTTTATTCACCTGCATCGTCGCCTCCAACATCAAATGCTCCAGGCCCATTTGGCGGGCAAAGGCCATAAAGGCGGCGGTGTCTTTGGGCAGGCAAGCCCCCCCATAGGGCACACCACCACGCGTTCCATAGAGCGGATTCCACATCGATTCTGCACTGCGGGCGACGACGGCGCCAACTAGATTGCTGTCGGCGCCCAGTTGTTTGCAAATGGCATGGACTTCGTTGAAATAACTGATCTTAACCGCGTTATATACATTGTTCACGTATTTGATGATCTCGGCCTCGGTTGGCGTGCATTGCGTAATTAGGGCCCCAAAAGGCATGTAGAGTTGCTTCAGTAGATCAAACGTCCGTTGATCGCAACAGCCTAGCACCGTGATCCAAGGCCGCGCGAAATCTTGTTCACTGCTCACCTGGCGCAAAAACTCGGGATTCATCGCAACGCCAAAATCGACCCCGGCCTGTTTGCCCGACATGCGCTCTAGAATCGGCGTGATACGTTGTTCGGTTGTGGTGGGTGGCACCGTGCTGCGGACAACCACTGGAATGAAGTGGCGAGTTTTTGCTAACCCACGCCCCACATCCGCGGCGGCGGTTTCGATATAATCAAGCACAATGTTGTCGTCTACCGTGGGCGTAGAGACCGTCAACATCACAATATCGATCTTCGGCCAGTCTACATCCGCCATTTTCATCGCTGGCAAGCCTTCATCCCGCAATTTTGCCAGCGTCTTTAGATTCACATCGACATAGGATACTTCATGACCTTTTTGGGCGAAGCCTTTGCCCGTTGCTTGGCCGACAACCCCAGCGCCAATAATAAGAATGTGTGACAATGTAATTTCTCCTCATCTGTTTTAAGTGCTAATGGATGAATTAGGGCAATGATTTGCGTCAAATTTGGTTTGAGTCAGTGGCAATAATGGCGTTCTTTTCTTGGGTTTTGAAAGCGTTGGGGTTTTATAATAATCAAAATTTGTTATAGTGGCACTATAGCAGACTTTATAAGATTTGTGGATTACATTTGACTTACATATTGTTTCTTTTGATTACTTTTAGATTACCTAAAAGCACTTCTTCGCTACATGACGCTGATCTTGTTCATGCCAAAACCGTATTTTTGCGTACAGACATCGGAACTCAATTTGGATACCATACGTTCTAGAAGTGCAAACGTACTGTAAGCTCAAGATCCTTGCAAGATTATATTTTGCCGATAAGATAGATGTGTAACTTTGCAGCGTTGCACACGTATATATTATCAGCAAGCTATAAGACAATATAGCCACCGATAGAGCCACTATAGAACAAATCTATTTAGCACTATCGGCTGAAATATACTGTGAACCTAACTGAATATTAACCAAATAGATAGTTAACTAAATACAGAATTGGTTGCCTTTGTCTAGACTTCAGCCGTATAATTGAATGCCGAAAATTGAACATGGTCGTTTATATTTGCGGCTGTTGCTACGTAAGCGTTTCTGATTGATGTTTGCTTGCAACGCGTAAATAGAGGATTGATCTTAGAAGCTAAAAGGGGCTAACCAATATCTGGTTAAGCCCCTTTTTGTCCTTTAGCGGTCTTCTTGCTACCGCATAGGCTGTTAAAGGTGCGGACCCTAAGTCTATTTTTACACCTATACCTCGCTCCGCACCTAGCTACCTCTGCGGCTTCGTCTTGATATCCGAACATTGCTATTTGAGTGTTTTGAGAGGTGAATTCAATGAGTACAGGTAACGATGGTCAAAGTCTAATCACAGCCATCCGCAATATGCAGGATCTCCAAACCTTCCGCCAACATCACTGGGAAGGCTCATTCGCCGACTATCTGGAAGTGGTGCGCGAAAATCCGAAAGTTGCGCGCACAGCCTATCAGCGGTTGTACGATATGATCATCGGCTATGGTTCTGAGCCCTATGTTGATTTTCGCCAGGAACGTCTCCACTATCACTTCTTTGATGATCCAGTCGATGGTGGCGCCGATGCGGTCTTTGGCCTTGACAACCAGTTGATGGATCTCGTTCAAGTCTTTCAATCCGCCGCCCGCGGTTATGGCACAGAACGCCGCGTGTTACTCTTACATGGCCCGGTGGGTAGCTCTAAGAGTACCATTGTCCGGCTGATTAAAAAGGGGCTAGAAGCCTACTCCGCCACGGATGCCGGTGCCCTTTACACCTTAACCTGGGATACGGGGGATGGCCGAATGGATTGCCCCATGCATGAAGAACCCCTCCGCCTGATCCCGCCCGCCGCCCGTAAAAAAGTGTCTGATGATTTAAATACCCGCAACAATTCTGAATACCGGATTACCATCGAAGGTGATCTCTGCCCCGCCTGCCGCCATGTTTACCGAACGCTGATGGACACCTATGAAGGCGATTGGGGCAAGGTGATTGAACACGTGCGCGTGCGCCGCATTATTCTCTCGGAGAAAGATCGCATCGGTATTGGCACCTTTCAGCCCAAGGATGAAAAAAACCAGGATTCGACTGAGTTAACGGGCGACATCAATTACCGGAAGATTGCGGAGTACGGTTCGGATTCTGACCCGCGGGCCTTTAACTTTGATGGCGAACTGAATATTGCCAATCGCGGGGTTGTCGAATTTATTGAGTTGCTGAAGCTGGATGTTGCCTTTCTCTATGACCTGTTGACGGCCTCGCAAGAGCACAAGATCAAGCCTAAGAAATTTGCGCAGACGGATATTGATGAAGTCATTATCGGCCACACCAATGAACCTGAATATCGCAAACTCCTGGCCAATGAATATATGGAAGCGCTGCGCGATCGTACGGTTAAGATCGATGTGCCTTATGTCACCCGCTTTAAAGATGAAGTCCAAATTTACGAGCGTGACTTCAATAACAAGACTGTGCGCGGCAAACATATCGCCCCCCATACGCTAGAAATCGCCGCCATGTGGGCCATTCTAACCCGTTTGGAAGAGCCCAAACACGCTAGCCTCACCCTGATGCAAAAGATGAAATTGTATGATGGCCGCACCTTGCCTGGCTTTACCGAAGATACGGTGCGCGAATTAAAGGCCAATTCTGGTCAGGAAGGGATGCAAGGGATCTCACCACGCTACATTCAAGACAAACTTTCTAATGCCCTGGTGACGCACGGCGCAACGGGTTGTCTCAACCCCTTTGTTGTCTTGCGTGAGTTGGAAGCCGGTCTCAAACATCATTCGCTGATCACACACGAGCGCGACCGCGAGCGTTTTGCCTTGCTGCTCGGCGCTGTGCGCGAAGAATATGATGAGATCGTGAAAAATGAGGTGCAGCGGGCCATTACAGCCGACGAATCCGCCATCCGCCGCTTGGCTGGCAACTATATTGATAACCTCAAAGCCTATACCCAACGCGAGAAAGTGAAGAATCCGTTTACCGGGCGTGACGAGGAACCGGATGAACGGCTGATGCGCTCGATTGAGAAGAAGATCGATATTCCCGAAAGCCGCAAAGATGATTTCCGGCGTGAGATTATGAACTATATCGGCGCATTGGCGATTGATGGCAAACGTTTCGAATGGAATTCCAACGAGCGGCTGCGCAAAGCGTTGGAGTTGAAGCTCTTTGAAGATCAGAAAGACAGTATCAAATTGACCAGCCTCGTGAGCAGCGTGATTGATGCCGATACGCAAGAAAAGATCGACGTGGTCAAGGCTCGGCTGATTAAAAACTACGGCTACTGTGATATCTGCGCCACCGACGTCCTCAACTATGTGGCTAGTATCTTCGCCCGTGGTGATGTGAAGACTAATGCGTAAGGAGTAGGGATACGGGATTAGGGATGCCAGAGCTTTCCAATAATTCCTAATCCCGTATCCCTACTCCCCTTCTCAAATAGGAGACAGACATACCCATGTCTCAAATCGATCAAGACACCTCGCGCTTTCGTGAAATTGTA
>JAPLGZ010000216.1 GCA_026389895.1 Chloroflexota bacterium
GGGTCCGGTTTTGTGGGGTCTGGCTTATTGTCTGGGGCTTTGTTGGTGGCTTCAGGTTGAGTTGTCATGTTCAGTTCCTAGAGATAAGCGTAGGACGGGGTGCACCCCGTCCTACAGGGATCAAGTTTAGGCCCAGGGCAGGGGTACGCCGAGTCTTTGGCTGGCCTCGCGCGCGTTGTTCTGTTCCATTTCGCCATAGCGGATGCCTTGGCTACGGTGTTGGGCGAGAATTTCTTCTTCAATGGCGCCAGGTAGCAAAGCGCGATCATGGCCGGGCATGGGGGTGTAGGTTTCGCCGATATCGCGGGTCATGCGATCTACTTCGGTGCGGAAAACTTGTTCTGGCACCACCGAGCCAATATGAATGGCCAGCACCATGCCGCCGTTGCGGGCGTTTGACCAGCGATTGCGGATTTCGTCGGATAGGGTAAAGCCGGTCAAGCCACCGCCCATCAAACTTGCCACGGCCCCATAGCCGATGCTTTTGAAGAAGGCCGCTGGGATCATCGAAAAGAGGGCTTCGTATTCAGGGCCACGTTGATTGTCGGCCAGAATGCAGGTGGCGGCATCCAGGATGACTGGGGGGCCATCCTGGCCGGGCACGGCAAAACAGATGGGTGGATTGCCAAAGTAGCCAAGGTGCGCATCGGGATTGGGGCCACCGCCGTCGTTGCCAAACCGGCCTTGATCGCGATACCCTTGCACAGAAAAGCCAATACAACCTTCATCCATACACATACGGGCGTAGTGGCCACCCGAGCCGTAATGGCCAATGGAGCGCACCAGACCCATGCCGATGCCGACCTGTTTGGCTTTGGCAATGGCGGCTTCTGTGGCTTGCACCATTGGCAGATAACCCAGGGTGCCATCACCGTCGAGCGTAACCGAAGTTGGTGTCTCATTCACCTGGCGGATGGTGGGTTGCGGGTTTAGTTTGCCTTCGGCAAAGGCGCGGGTATAACCGTTCATGGCGCGGGTGCCGTGGCTGCGCACCCCGCGCAGATCAGAATTGACCAGAAAGCGGCTGATGAGGGCGGCATGTTCTGGGGTAAGCCCTACCTTCTCAAAACACGCGGTGGAAAAGGCCAGAAGCCGTTCCTCCTCGACCCGAATGAAGGTTTCTGGTGGTTGATTCATCGTGGACTCCTTAGAAAAATGTAACTTATAATGAACTGAGAGACGCAACCAATAAACCATGGCAAACGTAGGGGTGTCTGCTATGCAACGCTACGCAACATTTGTCCACAGTTTATTTGTGTTCTCTATTTGATATATTTGCCATAGGCCCGTAAATTTTCGTCAATCCTCTGCACATTCACAGCTGCACACCTCTATCATATGCTGGCATAAGCCATGTGTGCAACCTGAGAAAAGTGATAGATACGTTTACATGGCTTTATTAGCGGTGCAAACAGGTCGACAGGCAATATCACTTGTCGACCTGTTTGCACCGATGGCGCTTATTCTACTGATGGCGTTGATCGCAACTGGCCCTGTTGGAGCACATTCACCAATTCTTGGAGTTGAATTGGTTTGGCCAGAAAGGCTTGCATGCCGGCTTCTATACAGCGGGCGCGATCGGCTGGCATGGCAGCTGCCGTCATCGCAACAATATAAGGTGGCTGCTCGCTGGTCGATTCTTGCAAGATGCGCCGCGTCGCCTCCAAACCATCCATCTCTGGCATATGCATGTCCATCAAGATAACGTCATAGGATCGGCGATGAATGGCTTCGACGGCTTCGAGTCCGTTGGCGACCACATCCACCCGATAGCCCAGCCGCGCCAGAATGCGTGAAGCGACTTTCTGATTGATGAGGTTATCCTCGGCCAGCAGAATTGCCAATGAATGTTTTGGCGTGTTATCAGGCGCAAGTGGGGCTGGCTTGGCCGTGATTGGCTGGACACCTGGCGATTTGCGTAATTGATCAACCAGAATCTCATATAAATCATTGGGCTTCACTGGCTTATAGAGAAAAGTGGCAAAATTTAAATTCTCGGCCCGTTGCCGAACATTACTGCCGGTGATCGAGGTGAGCATGACCAGCGGTAACTCCTGCGCAGTGCGTAGTTGGCGGATCTTTTGGGCGAGCGCCAAACCATCCATTTCTGGCAACAGCATATCCAATACGGCAATATCGAACTGTTCATCTGATTTGAGCAGCGTAAGCGCTTCGCTGCTATTGGTCGCTTCTTGCACGAGCATCCCCCAGCGCGCCGCATATTGTTGCAAAATATGGCGTGTCGTGGCCTTAGGATCCACGATTAAGATGCGCCGGTTGCGGAGGCTTGCTTGTGAATCTTTTTGTTCAACTTTTTGATCATCGGCAATGCCCACTTGGATCGTGAAATAGAAGGCCGAACCCTCTCCTGCAATACTCTGCACCCACATGGTGCCGCCCATTAATTCACAAAGCCGTTTGCTGATCGCTAGCCCCAAGCCGGTGCCGCCGAATTTACGCGTGATCGAATCATCAATCTGGCTGAACGACTGAAATAAAGCGTGAATTTTATCCTCAGGAATACCAATCCCGGTATCTTGGACGGTAAATTGCAATTCCATCTGGTATCCGTCGCGCATTTTGGGGGCAATGTGGACATAGATTTCACCCGTTTCGGTAAATTTAACGGCATTGGCTACGACATTCACCAGCACTTGGCGCAACCGGGTGACATCACCAATCAACAACAGCGGCACTTGGTCTTCGATCAGATAAGCAAGCTCTAAATGTTTGGCCGCGGCTTGTGGCGCCAATAAATCCACTGCATCTTCCACACATTGGCGCAAGTTAAAAGGTTGAGTCTCTAAGGCCATTTTACCCGATTCTACTTTCGAAAAGTCGAGAATTTCATTAATAATGGTTAACAATGCCTCACTACTTGTGCGGATCGTCTCAACGAAATCTTGCTGCTCCGGCGTCAAATCTGTCTCTAATAAGAGGCTCGTCATGCCAACAACGCCATTCATCGGCGTGCGAATTTCATGACTCATGCGCGCCAGAAATTCGCTCTTGGCCTGCGTACTGCCTTCCGCCTCCTCTTTGGCCAAGCGTAGCTCTTCTTCATATTGCTTGCGCTTGGTGACGTCTACGGCCATAATCGCCTTGCCGATAATGTTATTATATTCATCGATTAAAGGCGTGTTGTACCAATCACAAATAATAAGGCGTCCATCTTTTGTAACATTCTGGTTTGAATTCAGGATCACATCGTGTGTATTGAGCAGCCGGCTTAACAAGTCGGTAATTTTTGGTCGCTCGGCGGGTAGCACCAATAAATCGACAATATTCTTCCCAATGGCTTCGGCTGCACTATAGCCAAAGATCAATTCGGCTGCTGGATTCCATGCGGTAATTGCCGTGTGATTATTGGTTTCAATCACCGCCAATTGAGTCTGCTCTACGTGCATGCGCAACTGTCTTTCGGACGAGCGTAGGCGGGCTTCTGTCAATTCACGCACATTTTCAAATACCCAGCTCAGCAAGGCAATGATGATCAACGCAATGGGTAAGGAGACAATCAAACTCTCTGAACCCAGCGCCTGGCTGTGCAAGCTGTTTTCTGGGAATTTATACCCGCTTAAAATCAGCCTTTCCAAATAAATGGAAACAACGGCTAACAAACCACTGACGGCCAATCCCCAATGCTTGCCCAAGACATAGGTTGCAATTAAGATGATCGATGGATACCAGAGATAAACCTCAAAACGGCTGCCGCCATAGAGATAACTTAAGGTGAACACGGCGATACATTGTTCTAGAACAAAGATAATACCCGTGATAAAGTGTGAGCCAGTGAGGCGTAGCACCCATAAATTGGCAAGGTAAAGGCTGGCGAGGCAGATGATGACGATGGCAAGCGATCTTTGGCCTAGTGGAATAAGCAGGCCTAAGGCGAGAATTAGACTAGATAGGCCGATAATTCCTACCGATAAGATAAGATATTGGACGCCGCGCGTTTCACGGAGGTCGTCCGATGAAAAAGTTTTGCCAAGAATCGTGCTGCTTAGCTTTTCTAACACATGTTTACCTCATGAAGATCTATAAATTGCCACGGGCGTTCTAGAAAAACTGTCAGGATGTTTTGTGACAATCAAATTGTGCTTCTGCAAGTTCAGGCGTAAAACCACCGCTAGGGTTTGGGTGCTAAGCGAATTTCGAACAGTTTGGGCCATTGCTTACCCGTGACAAAGAGCTGGTCACTTTGCGGCAGATAAGCGATGCCATTGAGCACGTCTGCTCCGGCGCGATCTGCTTGCGGGAGCAAACCCTTTAAGTCGATCCAGCCCGTCACCTGACCTGTATCCGGTGCGATGATCACAATCCAATCGGTCATCCAGACATTGGCATAAATTTTACCATTAACATATTCCAGTTCATTCAATTGGGTGATCGGACCGTTTGCATCGTGGACATCGATATGCCCAATCTCGGCAAAGGTCTCTGGATTGCGAAAGGTCAGGCGCGCCGTGCCATCGCTCATAATAAGGCGTTGCCCATCCTGGGTCATTCCCCAGCCTTCTGTGGGGTAGGTAAACGTTTTGAGTGACTTAAAGGTTGTCTTGTTATAAATAAACCCAATGTGAGATTGCCACGTCAGTTGATAAATCTTATCACCAAAGATCGTGATGCCTTCACCAAAATATTGCGCCGGTAAATCGATTTGTTGGAGAACCTGGCCAGTCTCTAAATTTACTTGGCGCAACCAAGATTTTCCATTCAGACCCGTACTTTCATATAGTACGCCATTGTCAAAGAGTAACCCTTCGGTGAAGGCCGTGGGATCATGTGGATATGTTTTCACTACTGTATAAGAATAGAGTGTATAAGAATAGAGCGTCACCGCGGCAACAGGGCTGGTTGTGCTCAAGGGTTGGGTCAGCGACTGGGCCAGCAGGGCTGTTACCCCTGCCGTTGCTGTAATCGTACTGGTTGGTGACGGCAGCGGAGAGCGCAGCGCCTCTCCCTTTTGGCTAATGCTGGTTGGAGAAGGCGCGGCTATTCCGGTGGCAGTGATACTTAAAGGTGATGGAGTCTGGAGAATCGCGTTGCCCGATGGAACTGGGCTCATGACTCGGTTACTTGTATAGTAGAGGGCAATCAATGTAATCATGATAGCGAGTAAAATGATGGGTATCTTTTTTAATAATTGATTTACCATTAAATTAGCGTATCCTGTTTTTTTGATATTTGACAGCAGATTGTCAGTTGAGCTTTATCGGAAGTGTGATAAAAGTTAGAGCAAGATTGTGGGTGTCAGGCTTAACCTGCATCGTTGTCTGCGCGCGTGCGTTTTACAAAGCCAATGATCGCGAGCGGATTTTGACCGTACGCCGCCGATCCTATGCATCTCTGGCCTGATGGCCCACTTTGCCTAGAAAATTTTCAACGTTCGGCATGATTTTATTGAAAGTACATCAGGTGTTTAAAGATGTTAGATAATCAAGATTTAATTGCTACGTCTGTACTATATGATAATCTTGCCGTTAAAGAAAATTTAGCCCCTTTAAAAAAGTTGATCGAAGCCGCTTCCTATCCTATGCTCGATTTTGCGCCACCGCCTCCCATAATTACGCCTGTCTCTAATGGCGGGGGGCATATTTTGCTGGCGGAAGATAACGAATTTACTGCTGAAACGATGAGCGATTACTTGCATTTCCACGGATTTCACGTTAATCTTGCCCGTAATGGATATGAAGTGATTGACCAGGCACTTTTTTTGAAACCTAATTTAATCATTATGGATATTCAAATGCCTGAACTCAATGGCTTTGACGCAATGCTGCGGTTGCGGGCAGAAAGTGCAACTGTCACGACGCCGATTATTGCCCTGACCGCACTGGCCATGGTCGGTGATCGTGAACGCTGTTTGGCCGCAGGTGCTAACGCGTATTTTAGCAAACCACTCAGTCTGCGTCAGTTAATCAATACAATCCAAACATTTTTATTCTGTTAATCGATGTTTGACGTCCTCGCTCGGTTTTGCGTTGACATAAAAGCCACTTCGCTGATCTATAAAATCGTTAAACTATAAAATCCTGGCTACTATTCTATTTATAGATAGCTGGGGTGACTTGTTTATTCCCCTACATATCATTATTGTCCATGTCATCATTGACATGAAAATAGGGAGTGAAAATTGCAAGCGAAAAGTCTTATTCTCATCGTTGATGACGCTCCGGGCGGTCGTGATACACTGGAAGCACTGTTGCAGTCGCCTGACTACGATCTGGCTTTTGCCTGTGACGGTATCGAGGCGCTTGAACAAGCAGAAAAGCTCACCCCTGATCTTATTTTGCTAGATGTCATGATGCCACGCGTCGATGGCTTTGAAGTCTGTCGTCGCTTGCGTGCCTATCCACGCCTGGCAGAGATTCCGGTGATTCTGTTGACCGCCTTAGACGACCGCTCTTCACGTTTGCGTGGGATTGACGCCGGCGCCGATGATTTTATTACGAAACCTTTTGATCGGGCCGAATTATGTGCCCGCGTGCGCACGATTACCCGTCTAAATCGCTACCGGCGTCTTTTGGGTGAACGGGCGCGCTTTGAGTGGGTGGTGGAACAAGCGGAAGATGGGTATGTGCTCTTGGACGAACATGACAATATTGTCTATGCCAATCCTACAGCGCGCAAATTGTTGCAAATAACGGAAGCAAACCACCAGTCTTTTATGGCGTTGGTGCAACAAGAATATCGGTGTGAACCGGCGGAGGCTTGGAAAAACGGGTTTTCGCAGACGCCCATTACCCCGCCGCAGCCAATGTATCTGATCCGCTCAGAATCACAAACCGCCCCAGCCCTCTGGCTGGAAGTCACCCTGCTCAATCAAGCGGGCGTTTCACAATCTGAACGCCTGGTGCATTTATCCGACGTCACCACCCAGATGAGCACACAACGTGATATGTGGGCCTTTCACTCCATGATCATGCACAAGCTCAACACGCCATTGCACACGATGATTGGTAGCCTGGAACTTTTGTCGCCCCAATCAATTAATGAACTTTCCACTGAAGAGGTCGGCGAATTAGCGGGTCTGGCCATTACCGGTGTGCAACGGTTAAGCAATTCCATCCATGATATTTTGCAATATTTGAAACCACCCATTGCTGGCTATGCCTCGGAAGGTTTTTTGACAAGCGAGCTATCGGCCGTGATTAAACGAATTAGCCGTGATTTAGGGTTAGCCGACGTGACGGTGTCGGATACCATTGTCGGCCGTAATTCGGTGAAACTCTCTTTGCGCGCAATGGAGTGTATTCTCTGGGAACTGTTAGAAAATGCCAAGAAATTTCACCCGACTGAATCACCCCATGTGGAAGTTACATTAGCTACTGAAGCCAAGCATGCCTTTACCCTTAGGATCATCGATAACGGCATCACATTATCACCTGGGCAAATTGCGCGTGTTTGGGCCCCTTATTATCAGGTAGAAAAATATTTTACCGGAGAAATCCCTGGCATGGGCCTCGGGCTGTCAATGGTGGCTGGCCTGGTGTGGGAGGTGGGGGGGAGTTGTCAACTGCGCAATCGTGACGATGGTTTGGGCGTTATTGTTGAGTTGCTAATTCCCTTTGCTGCGCCTCAGTAATTGAGCGATTTAGCATACAAAATAAATAGGCGAAGGGTGATGAATAAACATTCATCGCCCTTCGCCTATTTTGCGTCATGCGACTAAAACGTGGCAATGACGAGTGCGCAGTGAATCGATAATAGACCTTACCTTATCGCTCATTGGCGCCCAGTTGGCCATTCACGGGCATGGGCTCTTGCCTGCCGGATAGAGGGTTACTGGGATCACTGTCTGATCGATCAAGCCCCGCCCAGCAGGATCGCCCGCATAAGCACTGACTAAGCGTGGCTGGGGTGTATTGGCTGCATTAGGGAAACTTGCTGTAAAGTTGGCATAGATGCCTAAATTGCCACCTTGAGTGCTGCTCTGGGCAATCACGCTATTATTGCGCTGGCGGAGGGCCACATCGACAACCGCCTCAAATGTGTTGGCGTAGCCGCTAATGACGACTGGGCTGCAAACGCTTGCCCCCACCGTTGGCGAATTGACATCAATCACGCGTTGGCCAGGCTGTAAGGTGAGCGGAATGCTCACCTTGTGGATTTCGCTGCCGTCTTTGGCGCTGCTCTCAAAGACATCTAGCGTGGCCGCTATTGGCTCTAGGAGCGTAAAGCGGATCGAGGTGTGGAAGAAAGCAAAGCCATCGACAGAGCCACCTGTGGCATTCCGTTGAGCGAGAACCGTCCCTTTGGCATCGGTTAGCCGGATATTGACATTCCCTTCAAAGGTTTGTGAGAAGCCGATGATCTCAATCGGGCTGTGATAGATCCCCGCCTGGACGGGTGAAAAAACTTCGATCTGGTTGGCGGCTGGCGGCGTCCAGACGTTGGTGGCGTTGGGCGCGGGCGTTGGCGTCCCGGTGGCTGGGACTGGTGTGGCGGTCGTTGTCGAACTTGGGACGCGCAATTGTTGTCCCACATAAATTTGATTGGCATTCGTGATGTGATTGAGCCGCATTAACGCATCCACGCTGGTCCCAAAGCGCCGCGCCAGCGAATAGAGCGTGTCGCCACGCTGCACTACATAGATTGTCTCGCCTGCCGCTTGGGCAACTTGCTTGCTCGCCGTAGCCGCATCTGCCGCGAAGATCGGCTGGGTGGCTGGCCATAAGCCAAACAAGGCGAGGCTGAGTAAGCTGGCGATCAGCAGTGCGCCGACTGAACCAGGTTTGATCGGAAATTTTTGCATGAATAGATTCCTCCTCAAGATGGTAAAAATAATCAACATCAATGCTTGACCTGCTACTCTAATCCTTGCCCCAAAGCTAGTATAGCACAAAGATGCTTGGCCGCGGTTATGCCGTTTCAGGGCTTACTTTTAAAGGATAAATGACTTCGTGGCGTCCATCGGTCTGCCATTCCATTGAATAAATGCCTGGTCTGCTTTTGCCTATGGCTTGCGGAATAGGCGTTAATTACCTATTAAATGAAGCCCATCGCTGCTAACAAATCGTTGTTTATTCTCTAACATCTTGTATATCCCTTCATAAATTACCTTGTTTATGCTTCTGAGGTCGGGCGTACGTTGCTCGTCTCCTTTGACCCTTGGTGTGAGGGTCACTCTGCTGATTCCTGCCGTTAGGTTTCTACCTATATCAACTCGGAGAAGAATAGCCAATGTCAACTAGTCATATCGGGAAGGCCGATCTCCATATCCACACAAGTTATAGCTATGATGGCACGGCCACTGTAAAGGTGATGTTGCAATATATCGCCCAACACACGGATCTAGACGTGATCGCCATTACGGATCACGACGAAATTGATGGCGCGTTAGAAGCGCTGGAATTGGCGCCGTACTATGGCCTTGAGGTGATCCCAGGCATTGAGATTTCGACTGCTGAAGGGCACGTGTTGGCTCTTTTTGTCAGAAAATTAGTGCCACCAAACTTGTCATTAGTCGAAACTGTGCACCGAGTGGCCGAGCAAGGTGGGATCTGTATTGCCGCTCACCCGGGTGGTCGGTGGTCGTGGTGTTTAAGTGAAACTGCGATTCAACGTGCCTTGCGCCACCCAGGTGTGGCGCAAACTTTGCTGGGCCTGGAGACCTATAACGCCAGTTTGCCAGATTTGCGCATGAATGATCAAGCTGCAGCGATGAACAAGCGTTTGGCCTTGGCCACCGTGGGCAACAGCGACGCCCACATGCCCTGGATGGTCGGTTTGGGCGTCACCTGCTTTCCCGGTAACCACGCGATCCATCTGCGCACCGCACTCCAGCAGCGTCTCACGACTACGGCGATTATGCCGCGCCCTCACTATTACATGGCCAGCTATCTGAAAGGCCAAATTCTACGTTACTGTGGCCTCGTCCATTGCACGACAACACCAGGCGGACGTGCTGTCTTGCGCCGGTTGTCAGTTACGAAAAACTGGCCGCGAAATCAGCCAGTAGCTCAAAATAGTCGATAGCTTTAATTGGCATTTC
>JAPLGZ010000710.1 GCA_026389895.1 Chloroflexota bacterium
GGGGTGAGGTTGCCAAGGGTGTCACGATCTACCTCGCTGGTATTACACAGTCCTGTCTACAGATTGCAAAGGCTCTACCCGCGTGTGGTCCAATTACCGTGCAGTGCATGATGAAAGGCGACGGCTTCTACTTCACCGAAATTAATGCTCGCTTTGGTGGTGGCGTGCCTTTAGGTATTGCAGCTGGGGCAGATTCACCTGCCTGGTTGCTGGCCCAAGCTGCGCAATTGCCAATTGAGATACCATCTATAGGCAGTTATCAAACAAATCTGTACTTGACCCGTTTTGATGATGCCTTTCTGTTAACAGAGGCCGCCCGTGAACAGATGGCAAGCCATCATCTTTGATCTAGACGACACACTGTACCCAGAGCATGACTATGTGCTTAGTGGCTTTCAGGCGGCTGCGCACTGGGCCGAAGCACAGTTTGGTATCAATTCCGTAATTGGTTTTGATTATCTCCAGACCCTCTTTCGGTCTGGGGTTCGTGGTGACACCTTCAACCAATGGCTTATGCACTTCGGCCTGCTCAGCCACCATAATACGCCCGACAATGCGCAACGATTAGTTGCACAGCTTGTAGAAGCTTATCGAATCCATGAGCCAACGTTATGCCCTTTTCCAGAGGTGACACTATATTTGCCTAAATTGCACCAACAATATCGCTTGGGCCTAGTCAGCGATGGATATTTGGAAGTCCAGCAGCGCAAATTAGCGGCATTGGGCATAGCCCACTATTTAGGGGCTGTGGTCTTTTCTGATCAATGGGGTCGAACCGCATGGAAACCCAGCACAACACCCTTCAAAGCCGTCCTAGAACAATTAAATGTTACAGCTAGCGAAGCTCTTTACATTGCCGATAATCCCCTGAAGGATTTTTATGGTCCTCGCCAGTTGGGCATGGCAACAATCTGGCTAAAACACTCCAGTGGCGATTATACCAAGCAAGAGCCACCATCACCTGACTATGCGCCTGATATCATATTGAACACTTGGGCTGAATTCAAACGTTTTTTAATGGAGACCACACCATGTTAAAACAAATTTACGAGCCTACTCCCTCAATGGCTGTAGCCCAACCTTTTATTTCTAAACTTACATCTTCACCACCCCGCATCCATCTCTCTTCCCCTCACATGTCAGGGCTAGAACAGAAATTTGTCCAGGAGGCATTTGAGACCAACTGGATCGCGCCGGTGGGACCGCATGTCAATGCATTTGAAGAAGAATTCGCCGCAATGGTCGGTGCGCCTTATGCCGCTGCGCTCAGTTCTGGCACGGCAGCCTTGCACCTGGCGCTCTTGCTGGCCGGTGTTGGCCCTGGTGATGAAGTGCTGGTCTCCACCCTCACCTTCTCGGCCAGCGCCAATCCGATTCTCTCTGTGGGGGCGCGCCCCATTTTTGTTGACAGTGAGCGAACTTCCTGGAACATGGATCCCCACTTATTAGGCGAGATCCTAGCCGCTCGAGCGCACATTGGGCGCCTGCCCAAAGCGGTTGTTCTGGTGCACATCTACGGCCAAAGCGCCGACATAGACCCCATCTTGGCCGCTTGCAACCACTATGGCGTGCCACTGATCGAAGATGCCGCTGAAGCGCTGGGCAGCACCTACAAGGATGCTGCGCCCGGCGCCTTGGGTAAAGCCGGCATTTTCTCGTTCAACGGCAATAAGATCATTACGACTTCGGGCGGCGGCATGCTTGTTTCCTCCGATGCCGCCTTTATCGCGCGCGCCAAAAAGCTGGCCACCCAAGCACGTGATCCAGCGCCCCACTATCAACATTCGGAAATTGGTTATAACTATCGGTTAAGCAACGTGCTGGCTGGCATCGGGCGCGGCCAATTGCGCGTGCTAGAAGAACGTGTCCACGCGCGACGGTGCAATTTCGATTATTATCAGGAGATGCTGGAACCGCTGCCCGGCATTGATTTCATGCCCGAAGCACCGTGGGGTCGCCACACACGCTGGCTGACCTGTATCACGATTGATCCAAAGGAATTTGGGGCAGATCGCGAGGCAGTTCGCCTGGCGTTGGAAGCCGCTAATATTGAAGCACGTCCCGTCTGGAAGCCGATGCACTTGCAGCCGGTCTTTGCTGGCTGTGAAGCAGTCGGTGGTGCGGTGGCAGAACAATTATTTACCCAGGGTCTATGTTTACCTTCCGGCTCAAATTTGACGGAAGAGGACTTAGCGCGGGTCGTGGCAGTAGTGCGGA
>JAPLGZ010000674.1 GCA_026389895.1 Chloroflexota bacterium
GTATGACCACAACAGCAGCGTTAAGTGAGTTGTTTTCATTGCAAGGGAAAGTGGCGCTGGTCACCGGTGGCACGGGTGTATTGGGCGGCGCGATTGCGCACGGATTGGCCGCCGCCGGGGCAAAAGTTGTCATCTTGGGGCGGCGCGGTGGCAAGGCCGATGAAGTCGTCGCAACGATCAAGGCGAATGGTGGTGAAGCATTGGCAACCGCCGCCGACGTACTAGATACCGCACAACTGGCCAGCGCGCGCGATACCGTGCTCAACCAGTGGGGCCACATCGATATCTTGGTCAACGCCGCTGGGGGTAATTCACCGGAAGCCACAGTGGCGCCAGATGGTAGCTTTTTTGCGATGAAACAGGAAGCATTTGGCAAAATTCTTGATCTGAACTTGATGGGCACGGTGTTGCCTTCGCAAGTTTTTGGTGAAGTGATGGCCAAAGCGGGCAGCGGCAGTGTGATCAATATTTCGTCGATGGCGGCGCAACGCCCGTTGACGCGCGTGGTGGGTTATGCCGCGGCCAAAGCGGCGATTGATAATTTTACCCGCTGGTTGGCGCTGGAAATGTGTATGAAATATGGGCCGGGGTTGCGCGTCAATGCGATTGCGCCGGGCTTTTTTGTGGGTGAACAGAACCGCGGTTTTCTCCTGAACAAGGACAATACTTTGTCGCCGCGCGGCCAACAGATCGTCTCTCATACGCCAATGGGGCGCTTTGGTGAACCGGAAGAACTGATCGGCGCCGCCGTCTGGTTGTGCAGCGACGCGGCGCGTTTTGTCACGGGGATTGTCGTGCCGGTGGATGGTGGATTCTCGGCGTATGCTGGGGTGTAATGAAGCTATAGGGGCAACCACAGTCAACGGATTTGGGGAACAGATTTAACGGATTAAAGGGCGACATTAATCCGTTTCTGTATGCGATGAAGAGCGAATTTGGCCGCTCATCTCCGTTAAAGCCGTTCCCCAAATCTGTTGACCGCGCCTGTATCTCTCATACTAACAAACTTAATTTATACGATAGTGACCTCTAACCGATAAAATCCAAAGGAGAAGCTGATGTCGAGGAAAATTGAGAAAGTGTTTCGCTCCCCCTACAGTGTGCCCAACTGTTTGCAATTGACCGACGAAGGACTCTGGATCGTCGATCAGATCACGGATCGCGTGGCGCTGGTGGAGAACACCGCGGCTGGCGACTATGGCGTCACCAAATTTATTCGCGATATCCCCAGCGAATCGTCCAACACGAGTGGCCTGAGTTATGGCGATGGCGCACTCTGGCTAGCGGCAAACGGACCGGGTACACTCTGGCGCCCCGCCTGCCCGACCGACGCCCAACCAGGGTTGAGTGACATCTTCAAAGTCGATCCTGCCACCGGAAAAACGCTGGCCCGCTATCCATTGCCGGGCGGTGGTGGCACGCACGGTCTGGATTACGACAATTATGAGCCGGGGATGATCTGGCTATCGACGCTCAAAAGCCAGACCTTGAGTAAGGTGCGCATCGCCGATTGGAGCGTCCAGCATGTGCTGCAACTGCCCTATGGGCGCGGTCACGGTGTGGTGCGTGTGGAAGACGGCATCTGGATGGTCTTTACCTCTGACCGGGTAATCGTCAAGCTAGATCCGGTGAGCGGGCGCGAGTTGGATCGGATCGAGGTGCCAAAATCCGATCCAGAGCCGCATGGACTCTGCCTCTCGGGCAATGATCTGTTGTATTGCGATGCAACTTCGGGGTGGGTAACGAAGATTACGCTGTGAAAAAGTGATGAGTGATGAGTGAAAAGTGAAAAAGTGAGGGTTGACCACGTACGTTGGTTTGTCTCACTTATCACTTTTTACGCATCACTTTTCTCACTTTTTACACTAATGCCTGCCAATTGTTCAAAGACTTTCACTACCGCCGAATCATCCTGACGACCTAAACCCGCTGCCGCTGCACTTAGGAACAATTGGTGAGCGGTGGCCGAAAGCGGCAACGGAAAACGCAATTCTTTGCCCGTCTCCAAGACGATCCCCAGATCCTTGACAAAGATGTCCACGGCGCTTAATGGCGTGTAGTCACCAGCGAGCATGTGGGGCACGCGATTTTGGAACATCCACGACGAACCCGCACTATTGGAAATAACCTCATAGAGCTCTTGCGGATCAACGCCGGCGCGCACCCCCAAGGCCATCGCTTCGGCGGCGGCGGCAATGTGCACGCCCGCTAACAATTGGTTGACCATTTTTACAGTCGAGCCTTGACCACACTCATCACCCAACTTGTAGACGCGCGCGGCAAGGGCATTCAGCACAGCTTCCGTTTTGGCAAAGACGGCTGGTTCGCCCGACGCCATAATGCTCAATTCGCCCGCCGCGGCCTTGATCACGCCACCGCTGACCGGTGCATCCAGCATGGCCAGGCCGGCTTCGCTCAAACGTGTGGCCAACCGGCGCGAAAATTCCGGTTTGACGGTGCTACAAAGCATGACTACACTGCCTTGGGGCAGCGCCGCCGCCGCTTCCCCTTTGCCAAAGAGCACATCTTCGGCTTGTTCGGCGCTCACCACCATTAAGATCAGGATCGTGGCATCGCGCGCTGCGTCCGCTGCCGACGTGGCTGCCTGACCACCTGCTTCGGCCAAAGTTTGCAGCGCCGTTGGGTTTACATCATACCCGCGCACCGAAAAACCGGCGCTCACCAATCGACGCGCCATGCCAAGGCCCATCGCGCCGAGGCCGATAAAGCCAATGTTAGGTTGATTATCTGGATTCATAAGAAGGTTTCTCTTTGCCTGGTATGCGCTGTAACATAAATTTGAAAACATGATTACACAGGAGTGACCAGCAAAAATTCCGCCATATCGTGGGCCAAGGCGTGATGTTCACCATCGACATCGATCAGCAGTGGGCCGGCGAATGGGGCTTGCTTGATCAAGGCGACCGTGGCATTGGGATACAAACCAAGTGAGCCCAAATAACTGAGCCGTTCCTGGTCTTGGATCAACACTTGCAACAGCCGGTAGGGGCGATTTAATTCTGCTTCGCTCAGTGGCGTGCCTGCCACTTTTTCAATCGTGCCATCCTTGCTGGGGATCGGATCGCCGTGCGGGTCTACGGTTGGGTTGTCGAGAGCGCGGGCAATCGCATCTTCGAGCGCTTCGCTGATCACATGTTCCAGTTTCTCCGCCTCGGCATGCACTTGATCCCAAGGCAATTTAAGTTTCTGG
>JAPLGZ010000162.1 GCA_026389895.1 Chloroflexota bacterium
CGGCCAACTTGCGCCCCTTGAGCGAACGCAACGGCAAGCAGTATTTTCTGCCCATTGGCTACAGTTGGAATGCCATCTACTACAACAAGCAGGTCTTTGCCCAATACAACTTGCAGCCGCCACAAACCTGGGATGAGTTTATGCAAGTTTGTGATGCGTTGCTGGCGAATGGCGTCACGCCGCTGGCGTTAAGCGGACGCAACTCCTTTATGGCTTCACTCTGGATCGATTATTTGGACATGCGGCTCAATGGCCCCGATTTTCATCGCCAACTAGCGGCCGGTGAGACTGATTACGAAGATGCCAAAGTGCGGGCCGTGTTTGAACTTTGGCATTCGTTAATTGCGAAAGGGTACTTTTTAGAAGATTCCCGCAATTTACAATCACTATCCAGCCTGCTAGCCATTATCCGCGGCGACAACGGTCAGCTTGGCAATCAAAAAGCCGCGATGACGCTTAGCGGGCCATTTTTCCTCAATGAGTTACCCGAAAAATTCCGCAGTGAACTGGATTTCTTTCCTTTCCCAGCGCTTGATCCCACACTCCCGGCCGGTGAGGTAGTCTTTTCGCTAGGCTACATGGTGCCAGCCAATGCCCCACACCGCCAAGAAGCGCTCACCTTTCTCACCTATCTAGGCTCGGCCCCAGCGCAAGCGATTCTCGTACAGAATGCGCCCAACGGCCTCTATGCCCCAGCACAGGCACCGGCCAAAGCGAATGATCTGCCGGCCACGATGCAACAAGGCATGCAGCTTGTACAAAATGCTAAGGTGGTGGATACGCCGTACTTTATCAGTGTCAATCAAAAATTACAATCCGCGATGGAAGAGATGCTACGCCAACTGTTGGCCAGTTCGACATCCAGCAAGCCATTCGATCTGGACGCGTTATTGGCTAATTTAGAGCAGGCACGCCAAGAGAAGTGAAAGCGTGATGCGTGACGAGTGATTGTCAACCTTCACGCATCACGCATCACATTTCAGCGCTAACACAAGAAAGGTCCAACCAATATGATTATCGATGTTCACACCCATGTTTTTACTTCTAACAAGCCCTTTTCAGCCCAATTTCTGAAAGAAGCTTCCGGCGCACGCACAACGCCCATTGACATGATCACCCGCTATGATGAGTATCGCGCGACGGCGACAGATTGCGCCGCCACCATCTGCTTTGGTGGCAAGGCGCGGCTGGCAGGCCTCTGGGTGGATGACCAAGACGTGGCCGATTACATCAAACAAGATCCAGATCACCTGATCGGCTTTCTCTCGCTCGACCCGACGCAGCCAAATTGGCAAGCGGAGATGGAATATGGGCACCAGGAGTTGGGTTTGCAGGGCATTAAGTTGATGCCGATGTATGCCGGTTTTTATCCCCAAGACGAGCAACTCGACGCGCTCTGGACATATGCGCAAAAACATAATTTGCCCGTCTTGCTGCACACTGGCACCACCTTTGCCTCGCAAAGCCAACTAGAAACCACCTTACCGCGCCATATCGATGTAGTAGCCCGGCGCTTCCCCGAGGTGCGGATTATTATGGCCCATCTCGGCCATCCGTTCGAAGGCGAATGTATCGCCGTGATCCGCAAACATCCCCATGTGTATGCCGATGTCAGCGCCTTGCACTATCGCCCCTGGCAGCTCTTTCACAGCCTGATGCTGGTGCATGAATATGGCGTCTGGCAGAAATTGCTCTTTGGCACTGATTTCCCATTTACAAACGTAGATGCGTCAGTAGCCGGTTTGCGTAGCTTAGCCGAGGTCAAGATCGACCGTTTTAGTTTGCCGCTCGAAAAGATAGAAGAGTTGATCCAACGCAACGCGCTGCCATTGCTCGGTTTGCAGCAACCAGGTCAAGCAAAATTATAGAGACTGATCCAGCCATCAAGCGCCAATAAAGGAATCATTCATGAAAATCACGCAAATCGAGACTTTTCCCGTTCAAGTGCCAATCAGTCCACAGCGTGCGATCAAGGGTGGGCGCGGCTATCATACAATTTCGCCCTTTCTCATGCTCAAAGTTCACACCGATGAAGGCATTCACGGCGTGGGCGAAGTCTCCTGCACGCCAGGCTGGAGTGGCGAGGATAATATTACCGCCGCGCATTTCATCAAAAATGTACTAGAACCACTGTTGAAAGGCCAAGACCCTACGCATATTGAGCGCTTGACGGCCCAAATGCGCACGACGCTCGCCAACAATCCATTTACACGATCGGGCGTCGAAATGGCCTTGTGGGATATTTTAGGCAAAGTGGCCGGTCTGCCAGTTTACCGCTTGTTGGGTGGCCCCGTCCGCGAATTTGTGACCACGAAGTTTTCGGTTTCGGGATTAGAACCGGCCAAAGCAGCGGAGTTGGCGGCCTGGGCGGTGGAGCAAGGCTTCCGAACCATGAAAGTGAAGGTCGGCATTGAACCGGATCAGGATGTTGCCCGTGTGCGCGCCGTGCGCGAAGCGATTGGCCCTAACGTGCGCCTGGGTGTAGATGCCAATGGGGGTTGGTCACCGCGCGTTGCGATCCAGACCATTCGGCGCTTGTACGACTATAATATCTACTTTGCCGAGCAGCCGGTGCCCGATCTGGATGTCGCCTGGCTGGCCGATGTACGCGCCAACATCCAAATTCCCGTGATGGCGGATGAAAGTGTCTACACGCTCCAAGACGCGATGGCGGTCGTGCGCGCCGGGGGTGCCGATGTTCTGTCAACCTATGTGGGTAAAGGAGGTGGTATTGGCCCAGCGCGTAAAATTGCCGCCGTTGCCGAAGCCGCTGGGTTGACCTGCACAGTCGGCAGCAATCTGGAACTGGGCGTTGCCAGTGCGGCCATGATTCACCTGGCAATGGCGACCTCTGGCATTGGGGCGGAAGAGTTTCCGTGTGATATTTTGGGACCGTTCTTTTATGAGGATGATCTGCTAGTCGAGTCGCTCCCGATCCAAGGCGGCTCGGCGCGGCCGTTTGAACGGCCAGGGCTTGGCGTTGAACTGGACGACCAAAAACTGCTAAAATATCGAGCGAGTTAATCCGTCATGGTATGCAGGGATTAAGGATATGGGATTAGCTGTATCCTTAATCCCTACACGAGAACCTGCGGTACATGTGTTAATCAAGCTTGTTGGTGGCAACTTTGGGGAATAGCTGGCGTACAACTTATACCAACTAAAGCGGCTGCCAACATTTTTCTACCAAATTTTGTGAAAGGAACTGACTGTGACGCCTGAAGAGAAATTTATGTTTGATGTCGAAGGTTACATCGTGATCAAAAACGTGCTAACCCCAGCCGAAGTCGCGGAACTCAACGCGCTGGCCGATGAAATTTTCAGTGAAAAGAAGGAATTGGCCGATCGCCGCAAAAGTCAGGTTTCGCTCTGGGGACCGCCCACCCAAGCGCTGCTCGACCATCCAAAAGTGATGCCCTATCTGCTTGAATTGCTCGGACCTAAGTTCCGCGCCGACCATGATTATTGCATCTTTATGACCAAAGGTGGGCGCGCCGGTGGCTTGCATGGTGGCGAAGGCGACCGCGAGCCCGATCACTGGTACAAATATCGAGACGGTGTCATGCGCAACGGGTTGACGGTTTGCACCTTCTTCTTGACGCATGCCAACACAGGCGATGGCGGTTTTGCGTGCGTGCCGGGCAGCCACAAGAGCAATTTTGTAGACAGTTTGCCCGAAGAAGTACGTACGTTCAAACGCGTTCCCCATTATGTGGTGCAGCCGGCAGTCGAAGCTGGCGACGCGCTGATCTTTACCGAAGCACTTATTCATGGCACGATGCCCTGGACGGCCGAGCACGAACGGCGCGCCCTACTCTACAAATTCAGCCCTGGCCATTCATCCTGGGCGCCAACGTATTACAATCCCGCAGATTACCCCACGGCTACGGAACAGCAACTCCGTTTGATGACGCCGCCATCAGTCGGCAGTCGTGTCAACGTCGTTAGTAAGTAAGCCACTAAAAGCCATGACCGGTGATCAAGACGGGCACAACGCCCCGATCACCGGTCATGGTTCCTGTAAAATTCTTCGACAAAAATTGGTAACTATGCGTAGAACTAGGCTTGTACTACGCGCTTACTGAACAGAGTTCATGTCGATCTGGTCCAACGGGATAATGACAGCATCTTCTGGTTTTTCTACCGCTGTGGTATCGTTGAAATCGGCATAGTCAGTTGTCACATCAAAACTAATTACCGGGGCCGTATCTGGCATTGCGGCGGGCGCTTTTCCGCCCCCTTGCGCCATCGCAACAAAGCCCATCAGCGACTTCAAATCCCAGTTAAAGTGGGTTTCGCTGCGGTAGACATAGCTATCATCTACACCGATATTTTGGACAACATTAAACTTCAAATCTTGAAACAACGCGGGTCCCAGAAAGCGCAGTCCCATCATACCTTCATCAAATTCCTGGGCCGTAATCTTCTGCTCACTGATCTGGTTGATTGTATCTAGCTGCCCCTTTAACAGATCCTGGAAGGCCTGGCTGGCCACAAAACCACCAAAATCAAAGGTCGTATTGAAGACAGCAACCGTCTGCAAATCTAGTTTGTCATCCTCTTGGCGCTCGATATTGACATAATCCTTCACCATTTCTCGGAAAGCGTCCGAGCTCAGGAAGGTGCCTGCGCCCACGCCTGCCTGAAAGCCTTGCACTTCGCTGGCTTGGCGCTTTTCGGCCTGCTCAAGCCCCTTCGTGACCAAGGTCACCATATCGACCCCATACCAGCCTTTGAATTCGCCCAGTTCTGGCATCGCTTCAGCCAGCTTATCTAAATTCACATAAAGGTAGCCATCGACCATGCGCACTTGAACATTGATCTCCTCTGGCACTTTGACTTCGCCACCGGCCTCGGCCGAAAGCAGGTCCGCAATGTCTTGCGGCATGGTCAAGGTCAAATCCATGTCCAGCCCCAGGGTTTGGTATAACTTGATAATGAGATCCGTGTAGTCTTTGGTCAGCTTCTCCAGATCAGCCGACTTTGCCGTTGCCAACTGAGCTTGGAAATCAGCGAGGCTCTTGACTACTTCCGGATCCATCGAGATTGTGGAATCTTGGGTCAAATTAAGGGCTAATTCTTCAAAAGGCAAATCTGGAATACCCGACATATTGAGATCGATCGAGCTACTGGTTGTTAACGATTCTACATCCATCATTGCTTTCTGGGAGTCAGCCAGAATGGTGCAGTCAGCTTCATCCAGTTTTCCGCACAATGGCTCTGGTAAATCCTGAGCCAAAGCTGTGCCAGCTGAAATAAGCATAAAAGCAACTAACAACAACAGCATTAAAATATTCTTGCGTAACAAATTCTTATGCATGTTTAAAATTTCCTTCCTATTTGTCATTAGATTTATACCAACTTCACCTACCGGCGTTATCTTATCATGCTTGCAGATGGATGTAAATAGGTAAAAGGTAGACTTTTTCAGGATAAAATTAAGCGATTGTCGGCCTATTTGAGTGATGCTACAATAGGCTCGTTGATTTATTTCGTAAAAACAGCAAAGGGGTTCCTATGCCACCTCAAGCCCAATTACAGCAGAGATTGGCTACGCTCGGTTATGACGCCTTCGTCGTCACACAACGGCCCAACCAACTGTACTTTGTTGATCACCCTGACGCCGGTTGATCCAATCAGCGTTGATCGAGTCATAGATCAGTAGAACCAATAGCATATGGAGAAAATTGTGCAATTACTCACCAACAAAATCGCCATTATTACCGGCGGCGGCTCAGGCATCGGTGCGGCGACTTGCCTGGCCTTTGCGCAGGCCGGTGCCAAAGTGGTAGTGGCAGGACGGACATTAAGCAAAGTACAAACGATCGCAGATCAGATCCAAACCGGCGGGGGCCAGGCCTTAGCCGTCGAAGTGGATGTGAGCCAAGGGGCAGATGTGCAACGCATGATCGCCAGCACCTTGACGCATTTTGGCGGACTGGATCTGCTTTTCAATAACGCCGCCATCAGTCCGGCGGGCAGGATCACGGAGATCAGCGAAGCCGAATGGGACGAGTGTATGGCAATTGATCTGCGCAGCGTCTTTTTAGGCGCCAAATATGCCATTCCTGAGCTACAAAAACGGGGTGGTGGTCTCATTCTCAATACAGCTGGCACATTGGGCATCCGGCCCTGTCGCAACAAGGCCGCCTACGCGGCGGCCAAGGCTGGTGTGATCAATTTGACACGTGCGATTGCCCTCGATTATGCGCCAGACAAAGTGCGTTGTAATGTCATCTGTCCTGGTTTTGTCGAAACACCACTCACGGCGGGTTTTGCGGGCGAGGCGCGTGAAGAATTTCTGGCCGGCTATCAACCCCTCCCAGGGCTGATCCAGGCGGAAGAAGTCGCCGCGCTCGCCGTGTACTTAGCGTCCGATGCAGCCCGCATGATCACGGGGCAGAGCTTTGTCATTGATGGGGGCCAGCAGGCGGGCATTAATCAGTAACGGCCAATTATGGTAGTTAATCATCTATTTCGGTGATTGGCGGCGCGCCGCAGCGGTTGAAACCGCCGCCTGATAGACGAAACCTGCTGAAGCAGGTTGCGTGCGCCGTTACCGGAATAATTTGTTAAACACCATAAATCGCCGGCTGACAGGTTCAGGGAAGTGCCCTCAGGCACTTAGGAGCCCGCAGGGAGCGGTTTCAACCCTTACGAAGGTAGTGAAGACTTTACTCGTTCCGAATAAGACAACGAGTAAAGTCTTCACTACCTTCGTTTTTCCCAAACTAGGCACCCTACCGGATCTGGGCGTTTAGTTACTGAGGCGACTTGCTGTTGTCAGCCGCGGGATTTATCCCCGCGAACGATGCCCCTAATTCTAGGATACACCCTAGCCCCTCTGTCACTTTTTCAAAATCTCCACCAGCCGGTCTAACACAACCTGTTCTTCGCCGTCCATCAAGGTCATGGGGTTCAAATAGATCTCATTGGCGCCAGCGGTTGAGACGGTGATCGCGGGCGTGCCGTCGAGCAGTTTCTGGACAATTTGATCGCGTGTGCTGCTGGCTTTGTCGGCATCAATGGTCACCAAAGCGCGTGGCAGGGGTTGGCCCGCTTCATTGGGGAAGGAACGTTGCGCCTGCACACCGGGGAATTTGTTCAACGTTGCGCACCAACCCGCAACGACCTCTTCATCTTGCGAGGCGCGGGCTTCGTGATCCAGCTTTATATAACGATTCACCGCAGCCAACAACCCAACCATCTCCTCTTTGCCCACTTTCATCGGGCGCCCAATGCTATGATTAGGGCTGCCATTCAAGCGGATGGCGGCGATCAGATCTTTGCGCCCCACAATGAGCCCCGAGGACTGGGGACCACGCAAATCTTTGCCACCGCTAAAAATGGCCAACGCGACACCCATTTGCGTAAAGCGCCAGAGATTTTCTACCGGTGGCAACTGCGCGGCGGCATCGACAACAACTAGCACGCCACGCGCGTTGGCAATTTCGATCACTTTTTCTAATGGTAAATCACCGCGCCCAGTCATCCCGCCCTGAAACCAGAAGATGGCGGCCGTGTTGGCATTGATCGCCCGCTCTAATTCCCAGGGTTCGGTGTGGATGGCGGAGCCAATCTCGATGATTTTGACCCCTACCTGCCGCACACCATGATCGTAGCCGTTGCGGTGCGATTTGTGGATGATCACCTCATTTTTTAAGCCGGTCACATCGGGCAACTGGTTGATAGCGGCCGGATCTGTCCCTGCAACACAGGCCGCGGTGGCCAACGCCAGGCCGGCGGCGGCGCCCGTACAAACATAGGCGGCCTCGTTGTGCGTCAACTCAGCCAGGCGCTCGCCCACGCGCATCTGCAATTCGTCCAGGTTGACAAAGTGTCGTGAGGCGTCGAGCATCGCTTCGATCACCTCTGGCGGCATCAGCGATCCACCCAGTCTGGTTAGTGTTGCACTGGCATTAATGAGGGGGCGAACACCCAATTCATCATAGAGACTCATATTTTCCGTCCAAGGTTGTGAGAAGATGGTTGAGTGATGATAGAACACTGACGACGGCCCAGGCTCAGAGCGAGGTAGTCACGGCCGGTCGTCAGTGCTTTATCACCAATGGTCAAATGATCAGTCTAGTATCATGGTTTACTTTTTCTGAATCAATGGCATGTTGATCCACGCGCGCGGCGTGAAGGGTGGAATGGTCGGTGGAATGGTCGGGACAAGCGTTGCGGTGCTCGTGACCGTAACTGTGCCCGTGATGGTAGCCGTGGCGGTCGCCGTTGGGGTTGTATTGACCAACGATGTGTCCTCAATTTTGTAAATGATCCCAGAGCTTAGATCTTCGCCAAAGCTGCTGGGGTTATTAGGCCACCCATTTTGGCGGGCATATTTAGTGGTTGTCCAGCCACCAAGATTATTCGATGTCGTGAGCCAGAAATTGCCAGTGCCATAGTCGGCGAAAATATAATGCCCAACCAGATTTGGATAACGCGCCCCACGGTACATATAACCACCCGTCACAGCAATGCCATCACTATGCGTGTAATCAAACACGGGTGACACATAATCAGCCGCGTTGGTCGTGCATTTCGGTGAGCGTTGGGTGTGATTCACTTTGCCTTCAAAACAATCCCAACCATAATTTTCGCCGCCATGACTGTTTGCGGGCTGGAAGTCAATCTCCTCGCGCGCTCCCTGGCCCACATCACCGATCCAGATATCATGGGTAAGTCGGTCAAAACTAAAACGCCATGGGTTGCGTAAGCCCAGCGCCCAGATTTCGGCGCGGGTGGCGGGATTATTGTCATTGACAAAAGGATTGTCGGCTGGAATCGTATAGGTCGTCACGCCTGTAACATGAATCCGCAAGATCTTACCCAGCAACACGTTCAGATCCTGCGCCCGATTTTCCGGGTCATCGGCGCTGCCGCCGTCACCAAGCGGGATGTAGAGATGGCCATCGGGGCCAAAGGCTAAATCGCCAGCATTATGATTGGCATAAGGCTGATCCACGTTGAGAATAATCTGCTCACTAGCTGGATCGGCCACATTGTTGTTGCCGCTGCTCACTTTGTAACGAGAAATGACCGTATCACCGCGCGTGTCGGTATAGTTGATATAGAAGGTTTTGGGATCGTTCGGCTCAAAGACCATGCCTAACAGCCCCTGTTCGCTCCCCGTGGAAACGCGGTTGGCAATATTGAGAAAGGGTGTCGCAATTTTTGTGCCATCAGCCTGGAGCACATAAATCCGGCCGGGCTGTTCCACGATAAATAAACGATTATCCCCTGCGCTGGCAATTTTTACCGGTTCGGTAAACGTAGCCGTGCCGAAAGGCACAAATTTCAACGAAACCGCCGATGGCGCGTCGGCGGCAATGACCAGGGTTTGATCGGTGGCAACATCGATCAAACCCATACAGCCCCAAACTCCGAGCAGCAAACTCAGGCTAACACCAATCGTTAGCCAGGAAATTTGTTGACGACGCCGTAGGTTAAACAAAAACATAGAAAGTTCCCCTTTACTAATCCTTTGCCGTTCGTGCAGAAATACGTACGACAAATTACTTATGCGAGCCGTATTTTAATTGACTCGGCCAGCATAACACGAATTAAGGGGACTTTCATGGCGCGAACGCAATGAGATAGCTACAAGTGACAAACTCTACAAGCATCGAATAGTCATAAGTCATGGCGGGGATCGGCATGCTGATCTCCGCCATGACTTATAACGTGCGACTGGCGTTGCGCAAGATCTGCTTTTTTTCTTCTATGTGGAAACAAGCATATTGGTTGTCGTGCATAAAACGCCCGGCCAACTGGATCGCTTCGTTTTCGGTCAGATATTGTTGGTCAATTTCAGCCTGCAACGCACGCGTAAACCATTGGCGCGCTTGATAGGCATAGGCGACCGCTCCACCCGCCCAGAACGTGTCGCCCCCAAAGATAAACAATTTATTGGCCGGCACGGTGTGAACCCAACGGCGAACAAAATCGCCGGCGGTGTAGGGATCGATGCTCCAGGCCCAACACATATCGACATAGACATTCGGGTAATGTTTGGCCAGGGCGACGAGTTCATCGTTGTAGGGATAGGCAATATGCATAAGCACAAAACGGGCCTGCGGATATTTGGCCAGCAGCGCGCAGAGGTTGCCAGCCCGAATATAATCCACCGGCATGCGGCTGTGCCCGGCATAGTAGCCAGTGTGCAGCTTAAACGGGAGATCGTGCGCAATTCCCAGTTCCACACCGCGCGCCCAACACCAATCGCCCAGACAGAGTTGGTCGGCTTCGGTGGCGCTTTTCTGCAAATAAGCCGTCAGGGCCTGGGCGGCTTCGGCATCTGTGCGTTCAGACCAGAACAAGGTGCGATTATAAGCATGCTGGCTCTTGATCGCAATCGCATAGCGCGCATACTTTTCAAAGATGGCCTCCATCGCCTGGCGCAAAGTGGCCAGATCGCTAACCTGGATCCCCGTCTCTTTGGCAATCACATCCAGTTCAGGTGTGCCTTTGCAAAAGTTCACCCAGGAAATATCATAAAAGAAGAAATCAACGCCGGAAGGATCCGGCAGGCAGGGCAGAGCAAAATCATCCACCTGAACATGATCGAGGTTGGCTTTGTCGCGCAGCAGATGCAAGCGTTGCCCCGGTTGGCGCAAAGCCGCGTGTTTGCTTTGCGCAGCTTCTAAGGTGGCCGGGGAGATCTCTTCGATGGCGTAAAGTTCGCGGGCGATGATGCGAACAGCTTCGCCATAGCCAGTATGGCGCACCGCTTCCCAGGCCGCACGAACCCCATTAAACCGCGCAACAATGTCTGGTTCGGCTGGATTTAACAAAGTGTCTACAGCCGCCTGCGAGGCGCCAGCCACCACGAGATCGGCGGAGACGTAATTGCCAAATAGGTTCTGCAAAAGATCGGGGCCTTTTTCCACATAGCCCGTTTCTTTCTCTAGATGTTCGTGTGTATCGCAGAGGGGGGTTTGCTGAATGTAGTGAGCAAGATTGGTTAACATGGTTGAATTAAATTCCCTCTTCAATCAAAATCGTTGGGCGGCTGATTTTTATCCGCCCAACCCATAAAAAGGTCAGTACAAAATTTAGCCGCATGAATGTAAAAAGCCGCTCACGAATGAGCGGCTCTCCAATACGATCAAGAATGGTTTACGTCGGTCGGGGCAGATCCAAGATAGCCTGGACCTTTTGGTCGATCACCGCCGCTTGCTCTTCCCAGGTCTTGTCACCTTCCCAAATCAAGTCAACCTCATTTTGGAAAGCATTATTGGCCTCGGTAAAGCGCGTGTTTTTGGGCATCGGGAATTTCTCAATCCCCTTGGTCAGCAACGCATCGGCAATGCCAAACATCCGATTGATCTTGTTGACATCGGGGTTGGTCCAAGCAGATTTGTGGCCATTGGGTTGTAATTTCCCATCCAACACCATGGAAACACCCGCTTCACCCGAAGAGAAGAGCTTCAACAGATCCCAGGCTTCTTCGGGATGCGCAGTTTTGCTGTTGATCATGTGCATGTTACCCGAATAGCAGGTGCCTTGACGGCCTTCTGAACCGACGGGCAACAAGACAGCGTCCATTTCGAATTTATCACCGACCACGGCGATCGAGGCGGTCACGTTGCCAACGGTGCTGGCATGGGTCGCGCTCAAGCCGGCGGTAAAAATGCCATACGCCGAATCATCAATAAAATCGGCTTTGCGCGGGGCGACTTTGGCATTCAACAAGTCCAGATACCAGGCCCCAATCTCTTTATGAATATCCGAATTGAACTGGAGTTTGGTGCCATCTTCGTTCATAATCCAGCAATCGGTCGAATCTGGCTTGCCCCAGGAGCGGGCAAAATTGCTGTAATAGTGGAGTGCATTCATACTGTCGAACGCTAAACCAAAAATACCCTTATCGGTATCCGTAGCGGCTTTGGCCAGTTCCGTCCAATCGTTGATGGTCCAATCGGCCTTGGGCTCGGGCAGATTTTTTTCTTTTAAAATGGTCTTGTTGTAGTTGATGGCAATATTACCACCAGGGTGGACGACGCCGGGTACGCTGAAATTTTTGCCGTCGAGTGAATTGCCCGCGATCACGCTTGGGTAAATATCTTTCCAATCTTCTGGCGCGTCCGAGGCCAATAGATCATCGATGGGCAGATAGATGCCCTTGAGGAAGTTGATAAACAGCCAACGATGATGGCCGTAGGTGAGGTCTTGCAAGGTGCCCGAAATGAAACCCGTTTGCGTCTTGGTCTCAATTTCCCCATAAATGGTCTCTTCGATCACAACCTTGACGCCTGTATCGGCCTCAAATTTCTTGCCCATCTTGGCTGGCATCGCCGCTTGGCCACCTTCGGGCGCCGCTTGAACGCGCAACGTGACATCTGTGGCTGCCGGCGCATTGCTGGCCGGGGTTGTGCCAGCCGCTGGCGCGGCGGGCCCCGCCGCCGGCGGGGCGCAGGCCACCATCAACTGGGCGCCTGCAACGCCCAAACTGGCGACGGCAATGCCTTTCATGAAACCACGCCGGGTAACATGCTTTTTCAACATGACTTTCCTCCTTGCAAATTAATCGGTTGGAAATGTAACAAACTGAGATGAGCTGTAGTGACAAGACTCAGCGATGTGGCGCGCTGGTGAAATTCGAACCTGCGAGGGTGAATTCGCCGTCCACCATGTTTTTACATACGCTGACTGATTTTGCCAAGCAAAATTCATTAGCATGTTCGTACAGTAAACTGTACAATTACATCTATGTGGGCTTGGTTGGAGAAAATATA
>JAPLGZ010000333.1 GCA_026389895.1 Chloroflexota bacterium
TCTAAGCCGTCGAGCGCGCGATTTAATAGCCAGAAGGCCAATGCCCAGCCATAATGTGCCTGGGCTGCGAAAAGTGCCGCCCCCACCCCAACCAGGAGTGCTAGTAGCGAGAGCAGATCGGGCGAAATACCTTCCATGCGGATGGTCAGTGGCGCGGCGATCCGATCCTTGAGTTCACGTAAAGAGGTGTCGAACATTCCTGTTCCTTTGGGCATAGCGCCGGCAAGTGGGCAAAAGGCTTACCGTTACGAACGTTTTCAATGGAAAGTAGATAATCCCCATTATAATTGAAGTCGCGTAGACCAGTGATATGTCAACGACGCGCGGTGACTCCGTGCGTTGCCGATCGCTGCCCCTTTCGGGGTGCGCCCCACCTTTCGCAGGAAAGTCATAGGTGAATAACTAGGTCCAATCGGATGACTTGTGGCATAATATTATTTGACCTGCCATGGAGGCGACCCACACGAAAGGACCATAAAAATGGTAATGATTAAACCCGCATTGATTGAGCCGCTCAACTTGCAGATCCGCCATGAATTTACCAACATGTTTGGTTATCTGGCTATCAGCGTCTATTTTGACAATGAAGGGCTGCCCGAACTGGCTGCCTTTTTCTACCGACAGGCGGAAGACGAGCGCCTTCACGCCATGAAATTTATCAACTTTCTGCTATCCGTGGGCAAGATGCCCACGATTCCTAGCATTCCTGAATTGCGCAACAATTTTATGAATGCCACGGAAGCCGTTCAATTTTCGTTGGACCAGGAGCTGAAAACCACCGCGCAAATTAATGATCTGGTCTCCATTGCGGTGGTGGAAAGCGACCATACCACCAATCTTTTCCTGCAATGGTTCGTCACCGAACAGGTGGAGGAAGTGGATACCATCACAAAATTGTTGCAAACGATCAAATATGCCGGTGGCAATTTGCTCTGGGTGGAAGATTTTGTGCGCCGCCACATGCCCGCTGTGAGCGCAACCGCGGCCGCCGAGGAGAAAGTCGGCGCCTAAGCGACTCAATAATCGTCCAGAACAAATTAGAGATAGAGATTGACAGGACGTAATCCCTAATCTCTAATTTAGCCACTGGACCCTTTGGCCCGGAGACGCGCCGCCAATACATTCCCTGCTTCGACGACTTCTACGGCACCACGCTCGATCTGATCCCTTACCCACGCGATGCCACCATCAAAATTCTCGATTTGGGGGCCGGGACCGGTCTGCTTGCGGCGTTGATGGCGGAAGCTTTTCCCAACGCGCAGATTACTCTGCTCGATATCTCTAGTGAGATGCTTGGCAAAGCCCAGGAACGTTTTGCCCGCCAGGCAGAGCAGGCCCCGCGCATCCATTATCATACCTTAGACTACATTCATGCGGAGATTCCAGGGCGCTACGATGTGATTGTTTCGGCTTTGTCTTTGCATCATTCGCCGCCTGCTGATTTACGGGCGGTGTTCCAAAAAATTTATGCGGCCCTAACGGATGGTGGTCTTTTTATCAATGCCGATCAAGTGTTGGGACCAACGCCAGCGCTGGAAGCTCAGTATCAACAAGCCTGGCTGCGGCAGATTCGGCAACTTGGCTGCACCGAACATGAGATCGCCTTAGCCTTGGGGCGCATGCAAGCCGACCGGACATCCACGCTGGATGATCAGCTAACCTGGCTCAAAGCCGCCGGCTTTGAGCAGGTTGATTGTTGGTATAAACATTACCGTTTTGCGGTGTATGCCGGACATAAACACGCAGCTTAACAGCCGAGCAGGCTGATGACGATATGCCTACTGCTGAACAAAATCTAAATAGGGGAGGAAATATGAAAAAAGTACGCATCGGCTTTATCGGCGCCGGTTGGTGGGCGACCACCAATCATATGCCGTTATTGGCCAAACGCGAGGATGTTGAACTGGCCGGGGTGTGCCGTCTTGGCCTTGAAATGTTGCAGACGATCAAAGAGAAATTTGGCTTTCCCTTTGCCACCGAAGATTATCATGAATTGTTACAGCAAAATCTGGATGGTGTGATCGTCACTTCGCCCCATCATGTGCATTACGAACATGCCCGCGCCGCCCTGGAGGCCGGTTGCCACGTGATGGTGGAAAAACCGATGACGTTGAACGCCGAGCAAGCCTGGGATTTGGTCAATTTGGCCAAGGAACGCAATTTACACCTGATCGTGCCCTATGGCTGGCACTATAAGCCTTTTATTCAGCAGGCCAAACGATTGATGGAAGAGGGCGTGGTCGGCAAAGTTGAATATGTGCTCTGCCATATGGCCTCGCCCACCAAGAGTCTCTTTGGCGGCGGTGGTGCGCCGCCTTCGCAATGGACGCCCACGATTGCCGCGCCCGATCCGGCCACCTGGCAAGCCCCCGACCAGGGCGGTGGTTATGCACACGGTCAAGTGACACATTCATCCGGCTTGATGTTTTGGTTGACCGGGCTACGCGCCAAAGAAGTGACCTGTCGGATGATTTCGCCGGACTCGGAGGTCGATATGTACAATGCCGCCACCGTCGTCTTCGAGAATGGCGCGCTTGGCACGATCTCGGGTGCCGCGACGCTGCCGGATGGTGTCAAGTTTCAGGTGGATATTCGAATTTTTGGCGACGAGGGCATCCTTTTGCTGGATGTCGAACGCGAACGTGTAGAAGTGCGCCGCCATGATGGCAAGCATCAAAGCTTTAGCATTCCCGCCGACGCTGGCGAGTACGACTGTGACGTGCCGCCCAACCGCTTTGTAGAATTGATCCAAGGGCATGGCTCTAACGATTCACCGGGCGAGGTGGCGGCGCGTTCGGTAGAACTGATCACGACTATGTTCCGTTCGGCGGCGCAAGGCGGCAAACCAGTCCAAGTGTAGCAAGGAAAAGTATAGCGGAGAATTTGTATGGCTAAAAGTGTTGATTTTCTGATCGATGCCGATCAGAGTATGGTTGATTTTGCCAACGAACTAAATACGCTGCTCGATATTGAGCTACAACCGGCGGTAGTGGACGGGAAAGCCTATTACGCCTTCCGCGCCATGACGCTCACGCTCGATCTGTATGAGTTGGCGGCTACAACAGCCGTGGGCAAAGAGGAAGATTATCGCTATCACATCTCGATCAACGGGATCTTCGGCAGTGAATTACAGCGTAAAAAGTGGACCACCGATTGGTCACATTCGATCGTACAAATATTGAAGGCGCACGAGTATCGGCTGAAGCGAGTATAGTGTTTTACGATCCTTTTGGCGGAAAGCCCATGGACTTCAGTCGTGGAATGGATAGCTGCACTTCTACTGAAGCGTCCAAAACCTACTGGTTTTGGACATTGTTGTAAGCCAATTGCCATAGTTGAAATCTGCTAAATATGGTAGAATATACTTGTATCTTGACAACCGAATATAGGGCGTTGCTGACAGAATCGTTGTCAGCGTAAAATATTCGACGCTTAGAAGTTAGCGGTATGTGTATTGGTGCAGTAGCATAGACTAACCTGAAAGGCGTAGAGCCAAGTACACCAGACCGCACAACTAAGACTAATAATAAATGCACCAGGATGGTAGTGCATCGGTTGAAAGACCGTAGAAGCCCACGAGCTTTAGTTGTGGGAGCCATCACAGTAGTTCGTCAACGATCAAGATGCGTGTTTCTGTCACCCTGCGCAACTCCTTGTCGTTGGTGAGAAATGCCTGGCAACCGGTAGTTAGGGCCGCACTGATCTGCAACGCATCTGGTGTGCGCAGGCGATAATTTGCGCGCAGCCAAGCTGCTCTCTCCGCCACCTCGGTGTCGATGTCAATCAACATAAAATGAGAGCTGGCAGTAAGCAAGGTACGATACTAGGCCTGGAGTTGTAAGCTACCCTGCTGGATCGGCCAGCTTAAGAGCTCAGTTAGTGTAATCATCGAAGTGACGGCTTCGATACGACCAGCGGCAATTTGTTTGAAGATAGCAGAGACGACAACATCATAGATGGGATGCGTCTGCACGAAATAAATGATCGGCGCTGTGTCGATGCCGAGCTTTGTCACATCCGGCAACATATCCTCGACCATCACAAATTTCACCACCTCTCCCCAATCTCTTCACATTTTCTTCATAGGTTCGCCGCATACTGGACACATAAGCAGCAAACAAAAGACCAGAACGCTGCAAATTAAAATTGTCCAGGGCAGTGAAGCTGCCCCCTATCAGAGGAGATTAAAATGTTCGAAAGATTAGAACAGATGGATAAGCGCACAATTGTGCGCTTGGCGATTGCCGCCATTGTCGGCATCTTGATATTCGGCGCCATCACCAATGGGATCCGCCAGGCTGGCTGGAATGAAGGGTACACAGCGGGTTTGATGGTCAACAATGGCGACGGTCCCAAGGCTGCCGCACCCTTGTTAACCAATCCCGGCGTCTATGGCCCAGCTGCGCAGTGGCATGGTGGCTACGGTTGGGGTGGACACGGTGGATTAGGGTTTATCGGTGGCGTTTTCCGCTTTTTGTTCTTCGGCTTCCTGATTATGATGGCCTTCAAGTTCTTTGCCTTCCGACGCTGGCGTCACCAGGGTGGCTGGCACAATGGCGGTCAGGGCGGCGGCCAAGGTGGGCCGTGGGGACATCATCGTGGTGGGCCGTGGGGACAACCGCAGGGTCCGCAAGCTGAACAGCCCAAGGCCGAGCAAGGGAATGGCCCAGCCGCCAACGCCCCCCAATCAGCTGAGAACAAGCCAGAGAATATTAGTTGGATCAACGTCTAACATCGGTCGTTGCTGACTAGGCGCTGATGGATAAAACAAGACAGTAAGCCGGTGAGTCAGTTATCACTGGCTTACTGTCCACCATGCCACTCTCCTATCCACACTTTCACATTTGAACGATTCACACCTTCACATTTGAAAGGGAAACCACCTATGTTTACCGTCTTTACCTTGTTCAAATTTTTGCATGTGGCGGCGGTTATTCTCTGGCTTGGCGGTGTCTTCGCCCTTACCATTCTCAATTTACGGCTGACGCGCGCACAAGAGAGTGGTCTCTTATTGGCGCTGCTCCAACAAAGCAATTTCTACGGCAAGGCCATCATCGGCCCGGCCAGCGCGCTCACCTTGATCGCTGGCATTGTGACGGCTGTCAATGCTGGTTATCCGTTTAGCGCGCTTTGGATCACCTGGGGATTCCTGGCCATCTTCGCTTCGGTAATTCTGGGGGCAACGTTGCTCCGTAGTGTGAACGGCCAATTGCTGGCGCTTGCACCGCTAGCCAAACCTGGCGAGCCACGCCTGCGCGCTTTGCAGCAACGGTTAGGCGCCCTCAATCTCATCAACTTTTTGTTGTTGCTCTCTGCCGTGGGCGCCATGGTATTTAAGCCGAGCCTCTAATTGTTGCCTGGGCTCCAACTAGAAAGCGAGCATTCAATGACAAACAATGGACAATCTGGCCAGGTTACGTTGACCCCTACATACCCGGATCTAGCGGGTAAAGTTGCCGTCGTCACTGGCGGCTCACGTGGCATCGGCGCGGCGACCTGTCGCCTGTTGGCAGCCAACGGCGTAAAAGTGGTGGTCAATGGCCGGGATCAAAGCGCGATTGACGCCGTTGTCGAAAGCATTTGGGATGCGGGTGGCCAGGCGCTGGGCATTGTCGCCGATGTCACGCAGTGGGACGCGCTTGAAGCGATGCGCCAACAGACCGAGCAAACGTTGGGTCCGGTGGCGGTGGTCGTGGCCGTGGCCGGCGGTTACGGCGAACCGGTGCCCACGTTACAGGCCACCGAGGAACAGTGGCGTTATACGGTTGATGCCAACCTGACAGCCACTTTTCTCACGGCAAAGAGTTTTCTGCCCGGCATGATCGAGCGGCGGCATGGCTCGCTTATTACAATGGCCTCGAGTGCTGGTCGCATCGCCAGTGCCTCATCAGCGGCCTATGCTGCGGCCAAGGCTGGTGTGGTGATGTTCACCCGACATATCGCCAACGAGGTGGGCAAGCATAACGTGCGCGTCAATTGTTTGGCGCCAGCGGCCATTCTCACCGAGCAGAGCAAACTGAACCAAGTGCCGGAACAAGTTCGTCAACAAGTGGCGGCCATGCATCCGTTGGGGCGTATAGGAACACCCGCTGATGTGGCCCTGGCCGCACTCTTTCTCGCCTCCGATAGCTCGTCTTGGTTGACAGGGCTTACGCTGGATGTGGCTGGGGGCCGCGTTATGCTTTAGTGGACGAGCCTGCTAAAATTGGCTTCACACGCCACTAACTGTGAGTGCGTTGCACGGGTCAAACCAATCTTACGCTTAGAAATCAGTTCCTGACCCGTGCAACGCACTCACCTGAACTAGCGTAATCGGCGAGTGCCGAGCAAAATTTCACTTATGCTGTTGTCGTTAATAAGTTTGTTATGGACGGTTATGAACGAATTAATCCTGGTGGTAGACGACGAACCGAAGATAGTCCGGTTGGCCAAAGATTATCTGGCCCAGAGCGGTTTCCGCGTGCTGCCGGCCAGTGATGGGCCATCCGCCTTGGCGGCGGCGCGCCAGGAGAAGCCCGACCTGATTGTCCTCGATCTTAACTTGCCCGGCATGGATGGGTTGGATGTCTGCCGCGCCCTACGCCGTGAATCGAGCGTGCCGATCATCATGCTGACGGCGCGCGTCGAAGAGACGGATCGCCTGATTGGCCTAGAATTGGGCGCCGATGACTATATTGTTAAGCCATTTTCCCCGCGCGAACTGGTGGCCAGGGTGCGCGCCGTCTTGCGCCGCACCCAAGGGGATGTGCAGACGGCTGGGCTGATTCATGCTGGCGATTTGGCGATCGATCTCAATGGCCACCGAGCGCACTTGCATAGCGAAGTTTTGAAGCTGACGCGTATCGAGTTCAGTCTGCTGGCGGTGTTGGCCCAACATCCGGGCCAGACCTTTAGTCGCGCCCAACTGATCGACCGGTTACATGGCGTGGCCGAGGGCAGCTTTGATCGCAGCATTGATGCCCACATCAAAAATTTGCGGCGCAAGATCGAAGAAGACCCAGCCGACCCTCGTTATGTCCTCACGGTTTACGGCATCGGCTATCAGTTTACGGACAAGGGGGGCGGGTGAAGCATAGAGACCTGAAGAAATTGCACGCCGAGGTGATCCACTCAGCAAGCGTATCGTCTGAAAAGTCATCTGCAGAAATGCCAGCGCTGGAAATGCCACTGGAAGACTGGCATCAATGGCGGCACGGCCAAGGGCACCCCCCGTGGGTCCATGCCAATTGGCATGATCGTCGCCGATTTTTTTTCTTGCGGATCATTGGCGTTTTTATGACATTGCTGGTGATTATTGGCGGCATGAGCGCGTTGGCTTTCCACCTGATCAGTTTTTGGCACGGTGATAGCCCAACGGGCAGATTTGTCGGGTTCGGTGGTCGCGGTCTGTTTCTCTTTTTGCCGTTTTTATTCTTGTGGGTGGGCACGCGGCTATTTCGCAGTTTTGCCGTGCCGCTTGCCGATATTATGGCGGCTGCGGATGCTGTGGCGGGTGGCGATCTGAATGTTCGCGTTGCTGCACGGGGCACACGCGACTTTCGGCGTCTGGCCCAATCCTTTAATCGTATGACTGAAGAATTGGCACGCACCGATGAGCAGCGGCGCAACCTGACTGCCGATGTTGCCCACGAATTGCGCACACCGTTGCATATTATTCAGGGCAATTTGGAAGGGATTCTTGATGGCGTCTATCAGCCTACCACCGAACATATCGAGGCCACATTAGAAGAGACGCGCTTGCTGGCGCGGCTGGTGGACGATCTGCGGACGCTCTCATTGGTCGAATCTGGTCAATTGCCACTGCGCCGTGAAGTGGTGGATGTGAACGATCTGTTGGCCGATGTCTCGACAAGTTTCAGCGGCCAGGCAGAAGCGGCGGAGATCAAGTTGCAAGTAGCGAATGGCGAATTGACCGCTGCCAGCCCGCCACCTTTGCTGGTCAACGGTGATCCTGGCCGGCTTGACCAGGTATTGAGCAATCTTGTCAACAACGCCATTCGCCATACGCCGCGTTGTGGCACAATCACGCTGAATGCAACCGCCGTGGACAACCGCGTGCGCATCGTCGTTGCTGATACAGGCGATGGCATCGCGCCGGAGGATCTGCCCTTTATCTTTGATCGGTTCTGGCGGGCGGATCGGGCGCGCACCCATAGCAGCGGGGTTGGCAGTGGACTAGGCTTGGCGATTACGCGGCAGTTAATCAAGGCGCACAATGGTGAAATTAGCGTGACGAGCGAACTGGGCAGCGGTACAACGTTTACGATTGAGTTGCCCACCAGCGGTGTTGCGAACGCATGAATGGTAATCGAATAATCATGGATTGACGTAGGGGTGCCCAGGTCGGGCGGGAACCAATGATGACTCACGTTTGATCTGCCTTCCGCCCGATTGCGTGCCCGGCTGTGCGACCAATCATCGTTGACGAACACGGGCACGCAATCGACGGCGAATATTGTTTGAGTGCCTATCTATAGTTGGTTCCGCCGCCGACCTGGGCGCCCGCTGGGCACCCCTACGCTATTTACGGTAACATAAGCGCTGTCTCAGCTTCCGTTACCGTGCGTTCTTGCGTTGAGCCGTCCTCAAAGACTATCTTTAGCGAACGCTGGTTGCCCGCTGGATTAGTCAAGTAGCAGATATTTCCCTCGATTCTCGCTGTTACGCTGTCGATCCCAAACGCCTGGCCCCGTTGTCGATCCACGTAGACATCACCAAAATGATCCCAGATGCGGTTGCGCGCTTCCGCAGCCGCCCCGTTGCCCCAGTCATAGATCGTGAATTCGCCAATGCCGCCGCCTTCGGGTGTGGTATAGCCGGTATGACCATAATTTTCCATCGTGAAACCATAATCAGCCGGCCCGAAAAAGGGCCAGACTTTTTCCCAAAGCGCCTTGGCGGCGGGATTTTCGGGACAGTACATCATCACAAATGAAGATTTGAGTGCCGCAATGCCGCGTTCAAAGAGCATGGTGTCGCCAGTTGCCTGATAATAATGCATAAACAGCTCGGCAAACAGACATTGGCGCGAATCGTTCCATTCACCATCAAAATTCATCACACCAAAACCGCCCAACGCCGGGATATAGATGTACGGCGGTTGCCAACTTTGTTGCGTCATCGACAGTTCGTCTAGCGTGCGGCGACCCCAACGCAAATACCGTTCGTCATGGGTGACACGATAGCAATCTAACAGTGCCTCGGCGGTCCAGAACATCGAAAAGTTACACTGCTTGTAGAGCCCATTGCGCGGGATGCGCTGCCCATAAAATTCCTCTTTGCCGAATCCACAACAGGACCAATAGGTTTCAAAATCTTCCCAGCGGCCATTGGGCACAATCTCAACGAGTACGGCGTCCATCGCGCGCAAGGCGGCTTGTTGGTAGCGTTGCTCACCCGTGATCGCAGCCAATTTGAGCAAGAAGCTGACGCTCATGCTGGTTTCGGGTGACTGCTGCAATGCCTCCGCGGGTGCAAAGGTTTCGGGGTGAAGCCAGGCCGGGAAAAATCCTTGCGCATCCTGCAAGGTCAACAGACGTTCCGCATAGGCTTGGCTATACGTCAACAGGCGCGCATCTGCTTCTAATTCTTCATACCAGCGCAGCATAAGCAGGGCTGTCCAACTGGCGTCTAACACATGATACCAGGCGTCGCTAACCCCTCGTTCGCGCGGCGTGCGATTAGAATTAGTCCAATAACCCGTTTCCCAGCCCAACGAACGGCCATATTGTTTGCCATCGATCGCCACTTTCGTCATCTTGGTGCGATAGACGCCAGGGAAGATTCCATCCTGCATTGGCGCGGCCAGGGCAAATTCTTTGCTGAGGTTGGCCTTTTCACGCAGCGTGGTGTTGTCGATGCGGCGCGCATAGCGATAGAGCCCGGCGGCGCTGCGCAACGAGGAAAACCACGCTTGATTCCAGATGGAGAGGAACTCGCGTAAATTGACTTCGCCAGGATAATTCGGCGATTCGGTGACGTTGACAATGAAGGCTGGCGCGCCAACTGTCTTGCCATTTAACTCAAATTCTTGCCAAACCGCATCTGCCCAGGTGTCGAACGCCCAGTTGTAGACATGTTCCACATACCGATCCAGCGGCACGGTGAGTGGCTGGCCCTGGTCAACGAGTGGACGGCCATAGCGCGCCCACAAGAATTCAGTGACCCGTCGCCACGGGTTGCCTGGCTGCTCTGGATCGGTATAGCCGATCCAGTAAAAACCTAGGCTAACCTCGCCCGGTCCCAAAATCATGCCGCCGGTCTTCTGGTATCGCACATGTTCAGGGATCGTCGTATGGCTCAGCCCCAACCACAAGGTGTGTTGCGGCGCGTTTAGATCTAGAAACCAGGGCGTTGCCGGGTCGCGGCCGCAGATATCCAAATCCGGCACAATAATGAACGTATCCGCCCCATGCGCAGCAATCAGCGCTGGTGAGCGAAAGACATGTTGGGCGATACAATCGCCTTCACGCGGTGCCAAATGGGGCGCCCACCAGAAATCCGGCTCAAACGCCAATTGAAAGGCGATTGATAACTCATCTTGTTGAACTGGCTGATCGAGTTGCCAGGTCATGCGCACCCGTTGCCAGCCGATTGATAACTCATCTTGTTGAACTGGCTGATCGAGTTGCCAGGTCATGCGCACCCGTTGCCAGCCGTCGCCAACTTCTTCGATCCGTATCTGCGGCATTTGACCGCCGAGCCGCGGCTGATTGTAATCCATCCAATGCATAGGTTCCTCTGGTTTATAATTTTGGGGAGAAGGGAAGCCTCACCCCCGCCCCCTCTCCTGAAACAAAAAGCAGTGTTCAGAAGAGGGGAGACTTGCCACGGCACTTGCGGTGCTCAGGGTCTCCTGAACCCAGCCCTTTGATTCAGGAGACCCTGCCGGGGGGTGAGGACACGTTTTTATTCCGGCCTGATTTTCAGCACAATCTTGCCAATATTACGATTCTCCGCCATGTGTTGGTGGGCTTCGTTGGCCTGCGTGATCGGATAGACCGAGTCAATCACCGGTTGGAGTGTCCCGTCTTCTAACAATGACCCGAAACGCGCCATAAATTGCTCTTTGATCGCAATCTTTTCGGCCAACGAGCGGCTGCGTAAGAGTGACCCGATCAAGCGAGCACGCCGGCGTTGCAACTGGGACAGATCGACTTGGGCTTGACTGCCACCAAGCAGGGCAATAAAGACAATGCGGCCCTTGAGTTTGAGCAAACTTAAGTTGCGCGCCATATAATCGGCGCCCACGATGTCTAAAATCACATCGACGCCCGCATCGTTGGTGAAGGCCCGCACCTTTTCGGCAAAATCTTCCTGTTTGTAATTGATGGCCAGATCAGCGCCCAATTTGACACAGGCTGCACATTTGTCGTCTGAACCGGCTGTGACAAACACCGGGTTTCCGGTCGCTTTAAGCAGTTGAATCGCCGCTGTGCCCACGCCGCTGGCACCGCCATGGATCAATGCGCTTTCACCTGGTTGCAAGTTGGCTTCTAGATACAAATTAACAAACGCGGTCAGATAGACTTCGGGCAGCGCGCCCGCCTGTTCATAACTCCAGCCGGGGGGAATTGGCATCAACATCTGTTGGGGGACTGTCACGCGTTCGGCATAACCGCCACCTGGCAAAAGCGCACAGACCCGGTCGCCTACTTTCCAGCCGCTGACTTTTTCACCAATCTGCGCAATCTTTCCCGCCATCTCCATGCCGATAATCTCCGACGCGCCAGGGGGCGGTGGATAGTTGCCCGCGCGCTGGGCCAAATCGGCTCGGTTGAGCGCCGCGGTATAGATATCAACGAGCACTTCCTCTGGTCCACAAACTGGTTCTGCCGTCTCCTGCCAGATCAGGGGCCGGTCTGCCTGCGTAGTATCTACCTGAATTGCTTTCATGATTTCCCTCTGCCTTCCTGAAACAGTTGCCTGAAATATGGTGCCAATCCTAGCATATTCTCGGCTCCTTCACCACTAGCAGAGCGGACAAAAACGGGATTTTGAGGCAAAGGTCTTTGTCGGTTTACATCTGCCGGTAGTCAAGAAGCTGACTACTTGCGTGAATCAACTGAACATGATAGCCTTTGCCCATCGCCCTCCATCCCATCAACATCAGAAAGGTATGAATAGAATGATGAAAATCACCGATGTGAAGGTTTACCCAGTCTGGGTAGGTTCACGGAATCAGTGCTTGGTCAAAGTTGAGACCGACGAAGGCATCTACGGCTGGGGTGAATCCGGGCTGTCTGGCCGTGAAATGGCCGTTGCCGGCGCAGTCAAACATTACCGAGAATTTCTGCTGGGCCGTGACCCGATGAAGATTGGTGCCCTCTGGCAGGAACTCTACCGCAGCCAATATTTCGAGGGCGGGCGTGTGCTCACGGCCGCCATCTCTGCCATCGACATCGCACTGTACGATATCGCGGGCAAGGCGCTCAAGGTGCCGGTCTATCAATTGCTGGGTGGCAAGCAACGTGATTACATCCCGTGCTTTGCGACTACAGGCGCGCATTCTCTGGAGCAACTGATCGAAAATACCCAATTGCTGGTTGAAAAGGGCTGGAACGTGATCCGCGCCACGCCAGGCTATGCGGGCGATACTTGTGGCGATGATCGACTGTGGGAACCGTGGGAATCGCTTGGTGTGACGGCGAAATGGCTGACAAAGCTGCGCGAGGCCATTGGGCCAGAACCGGTGCTGGGCATTGACTATCATCACCGGCTGAGTGTGGCGGAGACGGCTTCCTTTTGCCAGCGTATGCCGGCGGGTACGCTCGATTTCTTGGAAGAACCGATTCGCGATGAGACGCCCGAAGCCTATGAAGCCTTGCGTAAGATGACGGGCGTTCCCTTTGCCATTGGCGAGGAATTTGCCAGCAAATGGCAGTTCTTGCCCTATATCGAGCGTGGCATCACCAACTATGTCCGCATTGATGTTTGCAATGTGGGCGGAATCACCGAATCGATGAAGGTGGCGGCCATGGCCGAGGCGCACTATATTGATCTGATGCCACACAACCCGCTTGGCCCGGTCTGCACGGCGGCCACAATGCATGTGGCCGCGTCCGTCCCTAATTTCGCCTGGTTAGAAGTGCGCGTTTCGCCGACTGAGCAGGGTCAATTTAATGATCCAGAACTATTCCCGGTCTCGCCTGTGCAGGATGGTTCCCGCTTGATCGTCTCCGACGCGCCGGGCCTGGGCATTGAGATCAATGAGGAATTGGTGGCCAAGCAGTCCTTCAAATTTTGGGAAGCACCCCACTTGCACCGGCGTGATGGGTCGTACACGAATTGGTAAGCGAAGCAATGGGCGCTTACCGGTAGAAGGCGTATGCTTGATTTTGAGATTGTTGGGAAAATTTCCAATATTGAGACCTTTGCCATCAACACTTCGATCCGCGAACTCGAACGCTTGCAGCAGCAATATGGCTATGGACGCTGGCGGAAACGAAAAGGGATTTCTAGTGTAAGGTTGCTTGGATGGTACAATCCATACAGCGGAAATTCATTGGTATGAAGCACACGGAATCGGACGAAAAGAGTTCAAGTTGAAACTGCCTTTCCTCGACTAATGATAAAAGAAAAAACAGCGGATCTCGCTTTGCACTTTGCCATTTGTCTCGATAATCAGGGATATGAAGTATCACTTCAAATCGGTAAATTATATCGCATTATTCCTGATGACGCGGCAGGCGTACATGGCTATATTCGGGTAATCGATGAGAGCGGTGAAGATTATGCTTATGCTTCCAACCGCTTCTTCCCAGTAGCACTACCACCTGAAGTAGAGAATGTATTGTTACTTCAGGTGGCTTAGGATAAAGACATGAAAGCATTAGTCATCTCTGATCTCCACAGCAACATCGTCGCGCTCGAAACGATCTGGGCGCAGGAACATGACAGCGACATTATTTACTGCACAGGTGACCTGGTCGATTATGGCCCGTATCCCAAGGACGTGTTAGATTGGGTGCGTGCGCATAACGTGATCTCGACCCAGGGCAACCATGATCGCCATGTGGCGCTCATCTATCGTTCGGGGCCAATGTTGGACGCGTTACCAGTGACAGAGCGGGCTTGGGTTCACTATAATGCGAGTTTGTTGGACGAGGTTGACATTCAGTTTTTAGAACAGTTGCCAGTTGCACTGACCTTTGACTTGGATGGCTCAACGTATGGCTTGACCCATCTTTACCGAGATTATGAGGAAATTCGCAGTTCGCACGCCTTTGACCGATTCTGCACCCAGACTTTTCCGCAGGCGCACAATCTGAACCGGCTGCTGTTTGGGCATACGCATCGCCAATGTATCCATTACCTGAGCAACGACACTTTTTGGGCGAACCCAGGGAGTATCTCATACCGGCGCCAGGATGATCCCGACCAGATGGCGCATTATATGACGATTACAGATGGCAAACTCAGCTTACAGCGCATCCCCTATGACACTAGCAAGGTGTATCACGCTGTACGACAAGTCCAACTCAAGGAAGCGGAAAGACGCGTGGCCGAGTGGTTCTTTGGCCCGCGTGAAAGCGAATAGTCGATCGGTCCCCAACTTTGCACCAAGCGCCGTAGGGGTCAGGCATACCTGACCCCTACGGCGCTTGTCAATTAGCAGATTGTACCCACCTTGGCTTCCGCACCGTGCGCAATCGGATTCTCGCCCATCCAGCGCTGGTCGAGCGGCTCGGAAGCAAGCTGATAACGGGTGTCGGTCGAGAGGCGCACCCGATTCGTCTGGTTGTCCATGCTGGCGTGCATGGTATAGATGCTGAAGATCAACACATCACCGGCCTGATATTCATGGCTCAGCCAGCGACCACCCACTTGTTCACGCGCTTTGATGGCGTCGTTGTCAAATGCGCCGCCCATCCCATGCCACGTCCACGGCAAATGTTCTTTGGAATCCTTGCCATTTTCACAGTAGGCATCGACATCCACGTCCCAATATTGGCCCAACTGTTCTGTCTTGTGCGACGAACCTTCCAGGACCATCAGCCCACCAAGCTCGTAGGGCACATCGCCCAGCGGCGTCCAGGCGGTATAAAGCTGTTTGGTGCCGCGGCTCATATAGACAATATCGCAGTGGGGCTGGGTTGCTGTATTGACGCCCGGCATTTTGGCGCGCAACCAGGTATAGTCAAAGTGGGTGGCCGGTGCGCCGAGGAAATGATTAAAGAAGTGCATCATCTCGCCGTGGTAGATCACTGCTTCGACCTCGGGATTTTTGGCGGCCAGATCGGGGCGATAGGAAAACTCGACGCCAGCCTTGGCCACGCCGTCCATCAGTGGATAATTTGTGTCTAGCGAGCCCTGGTCCCACAACCGTTGGAGCACCGAACGGCGCGCTTCCAGCACCTTGTCACGGTCGAGCAGACCGGGCAGATAGAGATAACCGTCATCGGCCATGCGTTGGCGCAGGGCCGGCGCGTCGTTGAGAATGTCGTTGGAATCGTGCAATTCACCGAAATAGGCAGGGGAAGTTTTTAATTGTTTACCGCGATAATAGAGCGGTGGAATGGTTTGAGTCAGCATGTGTCAGTTCCTTTGATGAACATAAAATGGATACATTCATCGCTATTGTAGGGCTATTGGTGCGGTCTAGTCAATGCCAAATAATCAATATCAAATAAGACGCGTTAAGTATTACACACCACAAAATTAGACCAAAAACTGTCCTAAATACTTCTTCGTCAGCAGCAACATCTTCTCCCGCAAGGGTGGCTTGCTCCACAGTGGGCCGTGCGGTTCAAACGATAGATAGCCATCGTAGTGATGCTCATAGAGAAACGCCAACACTTTGCCCCAGACAATATCGCCCATGCCAGCGGCGGGTTGTGACACCAACACACCATTCAAGTAGAGATGTTCTTTAATATGCATGTAATAGATATGATCGCCGTGGTCGCGCAGGATCGGCAGATAGGCATCACCCGGCTGTTGGAACGTCGGGTGTTGGAGCGTGGCATGTTGCATCGGTGGATGTTCGCGCGCGTGATGTTCAATGTTGGCCGGGTCAAATTTGATGCCGACCTCTGGCATGTGCTCCCAGACGAGTTTATAATCTTCGATGCTGTCGAGAAAGCTGTTGCCATGTACCGAATAGAGGGCCACTTTTAACCCAGCGTTGCGCGCCTTTTCCAGATAGGGTGGGAACACCTGGACAAATTCGGCCACGTTTTGCGCAGACGACGCACCGGCAATTCGTCCGCCACCGGTGATCAGCACGTTTGATCCCAGCGTTTCGGCAAATTGAATGGCCCGCTCTAAATGGCCCAGACTAACCTTGCGCTCCTCGGCATCGGGGGCGATGTGATTCCAACCCCAGAGGCCAAGCGCCGAACATTTGACGCCATAGCGGTCTAAAATTTGGCGCATCTGCGCCACGGTGTCGGCGGTCAAATCTTTGAAGCCGGCCCAATAATTAAATTCCAAGCCCGTAAAGCCGTTTTCCGCCGCAAATTTGGCATCAGCTTCGATGCCGGCCAGATCGTTGTTGGCAATAAAAGCCAGTTTCATCGATTCACCTCGCGTCCTTCTGAAGAGTGGGAAGTTAAAAAATAACCAGAGCCCCATGATACCACGTCACAGCGCAGCGAAAAAGGCTGATCCATTCGTTACTTTGTGATCAGTTCAACGGGCAGATGTTGCGTGCGGTTCAAATAGCGCAGCACCATAAAGCCGCGATGTGTCCAGTCGATGCGCGTAATAGCTGTATTATAGTGGTAATAGCCGAGCTGACTTTCAAAATCCTGTTTGAACAAAGCTTTGATCAGCGCATCGGCAAAAGTGCCGTGTGAAACAATCGCAATCCGCTCATCGGGCGTCTCTTCGGCCCATTGCTGCAAGGTCTGGGCGGCGCGCAAGGCGCGTTCGTTACAACCGGTTAGCTCTTCATAACCGCCAAACCACCAACCCTCTTCGGTGATCTCGGCGGGCAACGTGTAGCCGGGGAAATTTTCCAAACACTCCTGGCGCGTCATCCCCGGAAAATTGGTGACCCCTGCCTCACTGCGCGGATTGCCCTGAAAGATCCCACCATGTTCGTGAATATCGATCCACACCTGCGGCTGCAATCCAAGCGCCTTGCTGATCGGTAGCGCCGTTTGCAACGTGCGCAACATCGGGCTGCAATAGAGGCGTGTGATGTCATAGCCTCCGTTCTGGTTATAGGCAACCTCAGGGTGGTCATCCGCGGCCAGATGATCGGCGAGGAGTTGGGCCTGGCGCTGACCAAGCTCCGTGATCGGTGGTTCGTGGGAACGTTTTTCCATATACTCGTCATAGGGCAGATCTTCAGCGATATAATTGTTGAAGGATTGGGCATGGCGAATAATCAGTAGTTGCATAAAATTTATCTTTCTACATGGTGTGTGGATGGCAAATGACCCAATCGAGACGATACCATTAACTGGCAGCGTAAACAAATTTGTGCCAAGCCGCATAGTTAATGGTCCCCTAAAGGTGTGGCCGTTTGGCAAAATCTGGAATAGGCACTACGCATTATAGAGTGGAATCGTGTACAATAAAGCCAGATTGACCCCGTGCAACCAATTGTATCGTTTCAGCTTACCACAAGGAGAAAATTATGGCGCAGATCCCAGAATCACACCGTGATATTTTAGAAAAACGTTCATTTGCGCATGTCGCTACCGTCAATAAAGAGGGTAAGCCGCAGGTCTCGCCTGTCTGGGTGGAGTATGATGGTAACTATATCCTGCTCAATTCGGCCAAAGGGCGTAAAAAGGATCGCAACATCACTGAAAACCCCGAAAAAATCGCCATCAGCATCCAAGACCCCGACAATCCTTATCGCTATGTCGGCATCCAACGCCATGTCGATCAGCGCGGGGCGGTCGGGAACCCGGTCCGCCTCCTGCAGGACGTACTCAGTGAGGGGGATCGCCGGGATGTCGACATCGGGGACGGGGCTGCGGTGGATGATCACGGGCTGCTCCTTCGGTCGAGGTGACAGGAGTCTCACACGACAGGCAGGGCGGTGGGCGGACTTCGACGCAGCAGGTTTCATCCTGGCCCGGAATGCGCAGCGGGGCGGGTCCCGAAGGACCCGCCCCGCTGGTGCGACTAGTGCTAGTTGCCACCCTCAGCAAGGGTTACTGAGAGCGGGGCGAAGGCATCGCCCGTGGTGTTCAATCCTTCTGCCGTGAGAGCCGCATTGGCTGCCTCGGCGTACTGGTTGGTGAATGCCTCGGCCGGCGGAGCGGCCGTGATGATCGTCGCGCCCTCGAGGTTCTTGGTGTTCAGGGCGACGTTGACGGTCTGCTCCCACAGAACGGGATCAATGATGCCGACGCCGGCCGGGGACGGCCAGATCAGCTTGTTGACCTCGTTCATCATCCACAGCTGATGGCTCGCACCGAGCTTCGAGCCGTTCGTGGTGATGATGTCGGC
>JAPLGZ010000226.1 GCA_026389895.1 Chloroflexota bacterium
AATTGTCTTGGGCGAAGCCAGCCCTAGTTTGGTGATCAAGCTGGCGCCAAAAAACTTATCGTCAGCGCTCCACCAGAAGGGGTTATTGATAATATAGGCACCTTGGAGAATGGCGTTCTTTAAATAGGTGCGATAATAGGGAACTTCATGGCTGATGCGGTCAACCAAAACGGCATACTCACAGGGTTCATTCATGCGAGTGCCCCCCAGTTTGACGTATTCTGCCACTACGCCCGCCTCGCGCCGATTCACTTCCTCTAAAAACGCTGGAGGAAAGCTCCATTCGCGTCCAACGATCAGCCCAATCTTTTTGATATCGCCCATATAGCCTCCGAGTCGTTGCTGAAATTTATTAGACGAGTGACGATTTTTAATAGACGAGGTGGCTTCGACAGTGTTGTTGTTTCTGCTTCCGGCGAATCATTCATCGAAAGCAGAATCATGTAAGGCGTCAAAAATACTTCGTAAATCGTCAATCAAAAATCGTCAATCTAAGCCTGTCCGCCAATATACATCCGTACCATCTGCTGCCAATAGGGCCAATCATGGCTCCAACCGTCCCATTCGCGTAAAGCATGCCCAATCTGTTTGTCCCAGAGCGCCTGACTCAAAGCACGATTGTTGGCAATATTGGGATCGGCTTGGCCAATCGCCAGGATAATGTCTAAACGGCGTAAGGCGTCCAACTGTGGGCCAGCGCTCAGATTGGGCACATAGTGGCTGGGCATATTGAAATAGATGTTGTCATCGTAATAGCCATCGAAAAAACTACTCATGTCATACTTGCCGCTCAGCGCCAAGACCCGGCCAAATAAGTGCGGATGGCGGAAAGCAATATTGGCGGCATGGTATGCACCAAAGCTGCAACCATGTGCGATCAGGAACGGGTTCGCATTTTTAGCGCGGCTTAACGGGAGCACTTCGTTGAGTATGTACTCTTCGTATTGCAGATGCCGGATAATCCGGCCAGCCGGATGCGCCCAGCGACAATAGAAGCTTTCGGCATCCACACTGTCCACACAATACAGTTGAAACCAACCTTTTTCCAAAAAATCACCCAGCGCCGCCACCATACCGCGGTCTTCATATTCATAAAAACGGCCCTGGCTGGTGGGAAAGACCAATACAGGCGCCCCAGCATGGCCATGGATCAGCAATTCCATGTCGCGGTTCAGGCGCGGGCTATACCAACGGTGGTGTTCTCTGTGCATTGATCTGTTTTCCGTTGAATAAGTAATAGGTAACAAGTAATTTTTGGTTGGTTCAGATGACTAGCTTGTGCGCGCCCGAGGTCATAAGCGAGATTCATTAACCATTCACTGTTACTTATTCGCTATTACCTATTGATAGCGAACGCTTCTCACCCGACCACAATCACACTATGCCCTTGCTCATAACCACTCTCCTGGCGCACCGAATTTTCGGGGTCGGGCTGCCAGACAGCCGGCGTATAAGGGCCCGTATCGATCCAGAAGCGGTAGGGATGGCTGCCTTGCGGTAAGAAAGCGACAATTTGCCACCAACCACAGGATAATCGCTGCAAAGGTAAATGGCCAGGTTGCCAATCATTAAAAGAGCCAAGTAGGCTCACAGCAGCAGCTTGAGGGGCGTAATAACCAAAATAGACGGCTTGTAATTGGCCATCGACAGGTTCATTAGCCAGAGCAGATACTGTACCCTGATCCACCCAATTTTGCAACTCATTTGGGTGGATCAACGTGGCACTGTGTGGCAGACCAGCCAGAATGCCATTCGGCGTACGCAAAGCCGCGGCCACGGCTTTGATTGGCTGGAGGATGCCATGTCCGGTTTCCGCGACCGATTGGGGGAAAAATGGCAACGCCGTGTCCAACAAAAACGCGCGTGCCTCCACCACTGTCAAATTGGGGTTCGCTTCGAACATCTGGGCCGCCACGCCCGAGACTTGGGCTACGGCGACACTGGTGCCATCCACATGCTGATAATAAGGATGCACCCATTTGTGGGCGTTCATGCCTTTGCGCACACCTTGCCAGGTTGTTTGCAGCCAGGTCGGCTCGACATCCTCCGCTTCCGAGGTGGGCATGGGCGCCGGCTCGTATTGTGCGAGCAAAATAGTACGTAAATGACCAATGGCCACAGTCTCGCGAAAAACTGGACTAACCGGCAAAATTGGCGCTGGCAACCAGCGCACTGGCGCCAGAAGTTCTGGTTTATGGATGGTGCCCTGCGCCCCCACCACCACGCCATAGTTATGCGGATAGAGGGTCAAACGAGCGCGTTCGGCGGGCACGGTGGATGCCCAGCGCCGGTTGGCATCGTCATAACCGCCGACGGTGAGCACCGAAGGCGCTTGGGCGGGGGCTAATAGTTCCGCGCGACCACGGTTGCCCGCGGCCGCTGCGATCAATACTCCCTTGGCGATCAAGGCTTCGGCCGCTTGGCAGACGGCATTATTTTGCCAGGCTTCAGGCTCATCTCCCCCCACACTGATATTGAGCACCCGCACGTTATAGCGCCGCCATTGGTCATCGTGCAGCAACCATTGTAAACCACGGAGAATGTCTTCTTCGGGAATCCGACCACCACCACGCCCAATCTTAATGGCCAAAATGTTGGCCTGTGGTGCATAACCGCGAAAAAGTCCCTTGCTCAATAGTCCGTTGCCAGCCGCCAGCACGGTAGTCATCTGACCATGCCAGCTATCTGAGTCGCCCGCCCAGAGATTGGGCTGATCCAGGCCAATGCCTTCACGGTTGTGTGTCAAGTCGACATATTGCACGATGCGTGACCCAGCCTGTTGCAGTTTGGTTTGCCATTCGTCTGACGTCAAGCGCGTCCACTCTGGCATTGGTTCCGGCCAGGTTGACAAGCGGCTTAAATCTGGGTGAGGATAATACCCACTATCCAAAAAAGCAATGGTGACACCCCGCCCGCTAAAGGTCGCGTAATCGGGGAGCCGATCAGGCTGACTGAGGACAATTTCTTCGGCCCGGTGATAATAGGGGAATGTTGTGGGCGGATTGGTTGTGGTGTGCAGAGAGGTAGGTCTGCGTTGCGCGATGAATCGCGTCGTATATTGGAGGGCGCAGTTAGGGCAAATACCAACTTGCGGGTTCCAATTCGGCTCGGTTTGCTGGATCAGTTGCACAATCGGCAACCGCAATTCGCGGCCCTTGGCCAGCAATCGGGCATCAACTTGTCCGCTACACAGTGGACAAACGCTCAAGTTTTACTCCTATACTGTTTGCTGAACTTGTTCCCAATCCACACCAAAGCCAAACCCTGGCGCTTTTTGATTTGGATTGCGAAATTCCAGGATTAGATCAAACTCTTGCCGTTCCAGCAATTCCGGTTTATCAGTCAAGCCCAACGTCAACTCAGTCACCACATGATACGTGGCGCCAGGCGTCGGGTTGCGCATATGCAAGGTGGTCTCGAGCCGTTGCTCGGCATGGGCCATCATATAGACACTGGTATTTTCGCTGCCATCCGGGTTGTAGACAATGATCTCGACATTGGGATGTTGGTCTTGCACAGCCGTCAACCAAGCGCGCGTCCAGATCCGCTTTAAATCGGGGTAAGGATAGAGGACAACACGCTCAAAACGAAGCGGTTCATCGGGTTGAAAAAGTGAAATTTCCATCATTCGACCTTAACTATAGAATGTAGCCACGCAAAAAGGTTTGCTGTTTTACTTTTTCGATGGGTGTTGGTTGCGTGATAGAATCTAATTAGCAGCCGAGGCTGACCCATCAGCTTCGCTTACGCAGCTATAGATTTCATCTGCGTAAACCTTTCTTTTGTTAAAGTGCAGTGTAACCGGTCTGGTGCGTTGCGTCAAACCAATTTGCCCAGTTGAACCGTAACGAAGCGACAAGCGACGGCTTGCCAGTTCAGCAACAGACCGTCCAATCAACACATTTAGGTATAAGGAGACACATTATGTCGTGGGATGAATTAATCCTGATTCCCGATGGATCGTTGGCTCTCCAAGTGATTGTCCGGCTGCTCATTGCTGCTGGCTTGGGCGGGATTGTTGGCTACGAACGCGAGCAAAAAGGCAAAGCCGCTGGCATCCGAACCCATATGCTCGTCTGTCTTGGGGCGACAATTATTATCATTGTCGCGCGCCTAGATGGCATACCGCTGGCCGAGATGAGCAAGATCATCGAAGGGGTGGTGACCGGGATCGGATTTCTGGGGGCTGGTGTGATCTTAAAGCTCAATCGAGAACGTAAAATTCATGGGATCACAACGGCCGCCAGCATTTGGACGACATCGGCGATTGGGATTGCCGTCGGCTTGGGTCAAGTCTGGATTGCGGTGGTCAGCCTGCTGGTCGTCTGGATTATCCTATCTGTCCTCGGCCATTTTGAGAAGAATGTCTGGGAAATGACGGATGATAACGCCTAGAAAGCCTGGCGTAGGCATCTGGCCTTTACCGGATGCCTAGGGTGAGGCAGCCCCAACCACCGCGAGCACGGCAAATTTTGGCAGAGCAAAAAGCACACGAGGGCAAACTTTCAGGCTATTTTTCCATCACGCTGGCAATCGCCTGTTGGAGTTTATCTAGCGTGAAAGGCTTACTCATGACATAGTCGACCGTTTTGGAAACCATACTCCCAGTCTTCATAAATTCGCCAAAACCGGTGAGAAGAATCACAGGCGTCACAATTGTTGCGGCTTTGATGGCAATGGCTAACCCTTCGCCATTTAGCTTGGGCATGGCGTGATCCGTAATGACCAGGTCGAAGTGGCTGCCCCGGATTTTTTTCAGGCCCTCCCAGCCATTCGTTGCGGTTTCTGTGCTATGGTGGGCATAGTGCAGATATTCTACAATCACATCGCGCACGAAAGGATCATCGTCAACGACCAGAATGTGGAGCGGTGTTTCCGTTGTGAGCGGGATCCGCGGGGCAAATTCAGGCATCTGCAATGGGATTGGCAGATAGATACGAAAGGTCGTTCCTTGGCCCAGCGTGCTCTCTACTTCGATGCGCCCCTGATGGCGCTGCACAATGCCATAGACCACAGAGAGGCCTAAACCCGTGCCATACATACCTTTGGTCGAAAAAAAAGGTTCAAAGCAGCGCCGCTGTGTTTCGGCATCCATACCCATGCCATTGTCACACACCTCGATCACGGCATAGGGTTGGCTCTGCCCTTGGAGCGTTTCGCCATTTGAATGGGGAGCGGCAAAAACACGGATCACAATTTTTCCTTCAACCGTTATCTCATCGACCGCATTGAGGATTAGATTGGTCAACATCTCCTGCAATTCGGCTTCGTTACCTTTGATAATCGGGACGGGTTGCAAATCTGTCTCAAGCTGAACAGAGATCCCATTGGCCAAGGCCTGATCTTTCCAATGGGGCTGGGTCAACAAAATGGCTTGTGCAATGACTTGGTGCAAATCGGCGGGCATTTGTGGTTCGATTTCGTCACGATGCCGATAAAACTCACGCAGCCGGCTGATCACACGGGTTGCATTCTTCGCCGCCAGATGAATGGTCTGCAAATAGTGCGTTACTTTTTTCTGATTCGCCCAACTTTCCGGGCGCAAAAGAAGCAACTCTGTAAAGCCAACAATGGGCGAGAGTAGGTTATTAAAATCGTGGGCAATCCCACTGGCCATGGTGCCGACAGCGTGTAGCCGCTCTTGTTGGATGAGTTGCTGCTGCGTCTGCTGCAGTTCGTTCAGCGCTTCGGAAAGCCGGCGATTGGTCTCTTGCAAGGCCATTTCGGTCTGCTTGCGCTCGGTAATATCCATCAGAATGCCAATCGATCCGATCGGTTTGCCATGCTCACCATAGATCTCTACCGAGGAGTCAGCGACCCAACTTTCCTGGCCATTGCGCATACGGATCCGCTTGTCACAGCGCCACTGTTGAAATTCACCGAGCCGGTTGCGATAAACCGCCTCTGCTTCAGGCAAACCGGCGGTTTCCCCGCGCAGTACAGTTTCTAACGAAATACTTTCAAATAGGGTAGGGGTCATTTCTGCCGCGGTATAACCGGTGATCTCTTGGATCGCTTCGCCCATAAAGACATAAGCGTTAGTCTTATATTCGCACTGGTAGGGCACAACATCCGCAGATGAGATCGCTTGGCGATACAATTCATGGATTTTGCGCAACTCTTCGGCCGTCCGTTGATGCTCAGCGCTGTGCCGGTAGGATTCCAATTGCACCATTACCTGGCGGCTCAATGCATAGAGCGCCTGCTCTTGCTGCACGGTGAGATCGCGGGGCGTCGGATCAAGCACACACAAGGTCCCCAGGGCATACCCTTCTGGCGTTAACAGTGGGATGCCGGCATAAAAACGGATATAAGGTTCGCCGGTTACAAGGGGGTTTTCAGCGAATCGTTCGTCCAATTGAGCATCGCGAACGACTAATAAGGTGGGTTGCTGAATAGTATAGTTGCAAAATGCAATGTTGCGCGGTGTGGATGTTAGGCTCACACCCACTTTGGATTTGAGCCATTGATGCTCAGCATCAATAAAAGTCACCAGAGCGATCGAGGTTTGGCAGATTTGCGCGGCCAAAAAAGTGAGGTCATCAAACAGCTTACTAGCGCTTATCTCAGAGATATTATAGCGGTTTACCGCTTGTAATCTGGCTACTTCCTCAGGGGAAAAAGCGACTTCCATCTCATAATCCTTTGTTTTAGCCAATCTAGCTGGCACCCTCCGTTTACGCAAGCCGAATCTGCCCCGTCCTTTGTAATGAGACAGGGCAAAGCAAACTAATCTGTAGCGTCCAGGCAAGAATAGGGCCGTTCTTCAAGCAATGGCGCGTCGCCACCCCAAAGGGACGCAACAATAGCCACCCTAATCCAACGACTATGCCTAATCCAACGACTATTATAGGTGAGATGCATAAAAGGCGGGAAGGCGTGGGAGTCGAACCCACCGCAGCCGGCTCAACGCCACCTGCCACTGATTTTGAAGACCAGGGCAACCACCGGGCCACATGCCCTTTGTCTCCACACCTGTAAAAATCTATATATCACACTCGCTCTAAAAGAGTAGACTAGTGCATCTTACCG
>JAPLGZ010000653.1 GCA_026389895.1 Chloroflexota bacterium
ATTCCAGAAAACAGCTTTGCACGGGTCGCGCCAGCCGCTGCGCCAATTGTTGTGCAAAACGCTGATAGTCGGCCACCGCCAGCGCATCTTGGCTGCCGTGGCCGATGAGCAGGACATGCTCGGTCGGTTGATGATTGGTTAGTTGCATTTGATCCATTTCCTGTAATGACAGCCTCGCCCTGTCACTCAACATCCACCGCCTGCCGCCGCTGTAACTCCTGTAACCCCACCTGCTGGGCGGCCTTGAGCAATTCCAGATCAGCCAGATCCGGATCTTGCCACATGCCGCGATCAACGGCTTCCAACAGGCGGTCAGCAATGGCTTGCCAGGCCCACGGATTGCTTTCGGCAAAAAACTGCTGCATCTCTTCGTTGCGCAAAAATTCCTCGGCCAACGTGTGATACATCCAATCTTCCAATACTTGCGCCGTGGCATCATAGCCAAAGAGATAATCCACGGTGGCGGCGACTTCAAGCGCGCCTTTATAACCGTGGCGGCGCATGCTGGCCAGCCATTTAGGATTGACGACGCGGCTACGAAAGACCCGGCGGGTCTCCTCGCGCAAGTCACGCGTGCGCACGCGGGCGGGGTTGCTGCTGTCGCCAAAATAGCGGCGCGGGTTTTTGCCAGTTAAGGCGCGCACCGTGGCAATCATGCCGCCATGATATTGCAGATAATCATCACTGTCGAAAATATCGTGCTCGCGATTGTCCTGGTTCTTGGTCGCCACCTGCACCCCGCGCAGCGCACGGGCAAAATCGTCCGCGGCCAGCACCCCTTGTTCGCTGGCGGTGTAGGCATAACCACCCCAAGCCAGATAGGCGCGCGCAAAATCGGCGTCTGTTTGCCAATTTTTAGCGTCGATCAGCGGCAGGATGCCCGCGCCATAGCTGCCCGGTTTACAACCGAAGAGGCGATAGCGTGCGCGCGCGTCGGCTTGTACTTCGTCCAGGCCAGCACTGCGCAGGCTCAATACAGCAGCCAACGCGTGTTGGCGTGGGAAATTCATCTCTGCCGGCTCATCACAATTGATCACAGCCTGCACAGCTTGGTCCATCAAGGTGATCAGATGCGGGAAGGCATCGCGAAAGAAGCCACTGATGCGGCAGACGACATCGACGCGCGGGCGACCTAGCTCGGCGAGCGGAATCACTTCAATGCCGATCACGCGACGATTTTCCGGCTGCCAACGGGGGCGCACGCCAAGCAGCGCGAGCACTTGGGCAATGTCATCACCTGCCGTGCGCATAGCGCTGGTGCCCCATATGCTGATGCCGACGCTGGTCGGATAGTGGCCTTCCTCGCGCTGATACCGTTTGATCAGATCCTCCGCCAACCCCTGTCCCACTTGCCAGGAAGCCATGCTCGGCAAGGCGCGCGGATCGACGGCATAGAAATTACGGCCGGTGGGCAAGAGATGGGCCATGCCGCGCGTCGGCGCGCCGCTGGGACCGGGGGGTACATAACCACCATTCAACGCATGCAACAGATTTTTGATCTCGTCCTGCGCGCCTTCGGCCAGTTTGGGCACGATAAAATCAGCGGCATAGGTGAGGGTGGTAATAATCTCGGCGTAGGCCGCGGGTTTACCCCCTCCTAACCTCCCCCTGGTAAGGGGAGGGACTGATGAGGGAAGGCCGAAGTGATAATTTTTGTCCACCAAACGGCTCCCTCCCTTACCAGGGGAGGGCTGGGGTGGGGTAAGCTCGGCTGATATCTCCAGCGTAACAGCCACAACCATTTCAGCCTGCATTACATCCCACCCTTGCGCCGTCATTGCAGCCAGGAGCGCTTTGCATTGTGTTTCGATAAATTGAATCACATCGGCGTTGGTGTGCATGGCATCGGGCAAATCTGGGTTGCTCTG
>JAPLGZ010000718.1 GCA_026389895.1 Chloroflexota bacterium
GGGATATCGACCGCCGCTTTTGCCTTCTGGATCAGTTTTAGGTAAGCGCCTGGCCCGACATTGTAATTGTCCATTTCTGGGAAATAATCCAGCGCCTCGGCATAACTATCTGTGCCGTAGTTGAGATAGTGGTCAAGTAGATGACTTTCACCCTCGATCTGCTCCTCGAAGAGTGAATACATGACAACGGCCGCCGCGCCGGCATCTTCCAATCGACGAATGCTGTCCAGGCTATGAGAAAGCGGCGATGCCGAAGGCACGACGGGATGTTTTAGTTTTAGGCCCAGGTAGGTGGTGGAAAGATCCATGTTTGTTCTCCCAATTTAATTTACGATGATGGCGCTCTACTGAGCGCCATCATCGTAAATCGTAAATGATTAAGCGCTTTGTTTCGCCAACTCTTCATACTTGTGCCAGCGCTCTTTGACCGCGGCCTGTGCCTCTTGCATCAATTGTTCGGCAGCCACCGGATTGCTTTGCAACAGCACACGATAACGATTTTCGTTGTAGGCATACTCTTTTAAATTGATCTGCGGCGCTTTGGAATCGAGTTGGAACGGGTTCTTTCCTTGCGTTTTCAGGCGCGGATCATAGCGATAGAGTGGCCAATAGCCAGATTGGGTGGCCAATGCCTGTTGCTCCAGCCCTTTGGCCATGTTGATGCCGTGGGCAATGCAGTGGCTATAGGCGATAATAATCGACGGCCCATTGTAGGCTTCTGCCTCGATAAAGGCTTGCAAGGTTTGGCGATCATTGGCGCCCATCGCCACTTCGGCCACGTAGACCGAACCATAACTCATCGCCATCAGCCCCAGGTCTTTTTTGGGCGTAGGCTTGCCCCCGGCCGCAAATTTTGCCACCGCGGCCAATGGGGTCGCCTTGGACGATTGGCCGCCGGTGTTCGAATAGACTTCCGTGTCCATCACCAGAATGTTGATATTGCGCCCGCTTGCCAGCACGTGGTCCAGCCCGCCAAAGCCAATGTCATAGGCCCATCCATCACCACCCACAATCCAGACGGTCTTCTTGACGAGCTTGTCGGCCAGGCTGAGCAGATCACGCGCCGCCGGCGTGTTGACGGTGGCCAGCTTTTGCTTCAGTTCGATGACTGATGTCCGTTGGCGACGAATATCGTTATCGTCGTGCTGTTCATTGTTCAGCAGGGCGTCGACCAATACATCGCCGAGCACGTTGCGCAATTGATTGACCAACTGACTGGCATATTCAACCTGTTTATCCAGCGTGACGCGCATGCCCAGGCCAAATTCAGCGTTGTCTTCAAAGAGTGAATTGGCCCACGCCGGTCCACGCCCAGCCGCATTCGTCGTCCACGGGGTGGTGGGCAAATTGCCGCCATAGATGCTGGAGCAGCCAGTGGCATTGGCGATGATGGCGCGCTCGCCGTAGAGTTGGCTGATCAATTTTAAGTAGGGCGTCTCCCCACACCCCGCGCAGGCGCCAGAGAATTCAAAGAGCGGCTCGAGCAATTGCACATTTTTCACCTGGGTCAATTTGATTTCGCCGTCATCCACATACTCGGGCAACTGCTCGAAAAATTCCCAGAATTTGCGCCCTTCTTCCCGCAACGGCAGTTGTGGTTGCATATTGATCGCCTTGCGGCCAACCGCACTTTTGTCTTTGGCCGGGCAGACTTCAACGCACAAATTACAACCTGTGCAATCTTCGACGGCCACTTGTAACGTATATTGCTTATCCGGGAATTCACGCCAGCGCGCATCGGCGGTTTTGAAACCGGCCGGCGCGCCGGTTAGCGCGGCGGGTTCTAGCACTTTGGCCCGAATCACGGCATGTGGGCAAACCATCACGCACTTGCCACATTGAATGCACAGATCCGGCTCCCACACGGGCACTTCCAGGGCAATATTGCGCTTTTCCCACTGCGTTGTGCCACTGGGATAGGTGCCATCCACCGGCAAGGCGCTCACCGGCAACCAATCACCCTGGCCAGCCATCATCTTGGCGGTGACTTCTTGCACAAAACAAGGCGCCGCGGCGGAGACCGTCCGTGGTAGTTCAATCGTGCTCGTCACCTGCGCGGGCACCGTCACCGGATGGAGATGGGCCAAGGTGGCGTCCACCGCGGCAAAGTTCTTGCGGACAATTGGTTCGCCACGCTTGCCATAGGTTTTGCGAATCGCCTGTTTAATGTGATCAATCGCTTCGTCGGGCGGCAAGACGCCGCTAATGGCAAAGAAACAGGTCTGCATGATCGTGTTGGTGCGGTTGCCTAAGGCCAGTTCGTCGGCGACTTTATAGGCATCGATCACGTAAAACTTTAAATGTTTGCTGATAATCTCGGCTTGGATC
>JAPLGZ010000060.1 GCA_026389895.1 Chloroflexota bacterium
TTTAATAATCGACGCCTTTTCAGAAACCTTACCGCTTTAAGCCTTTGGAGTTGATCACGTGGCGCGTGTCCACCACCAACGAAGCCTTCTCAACAATATCCGCCCAGTTGTACACGGAATGATCGGTCGCAATGACAATACAGTCGGCCATCTTAAGGGCAGTATCCAAATCTTGCACCCCCACCATCTCCATGCCTTCATGTTGGAAGGCTGGAATATGCGGGTCGTGATAGAGCACGTGGGCGCCTTTTTCCTCAAGCAAGTGAATAATGTCCAGCGCCGGCGATTCGCGCATATCGCTCACGTTCTTTTTGTAAGCCACGCCGAGCACCAAAATATGGCTATGCTTTACCGCTTTGCCTGCATCGTTCAGGACATCCTGCACCTTCTGCACCCAATAACGGGGCATTTCGGTGTTGATCTCGCTGGCGAGTTCGATGAAACGCGCATTGTATTTCAGGGTGCGCAACTTCCACGAAAGATAGTGTGGATCGATCGGGATGCAATGGCCGCCTAGCCCTGTACCAGGGGTAAACTTCATAAAACCAAAGGGTTTGGTCGCGGCCGCGTCGATCACTTCCCAGGCATCGAGCCCCAGTTTATCGCACATGAGCAATAACTCGTTGGCCAGCCCAATGTTCACCGAGCGGAAGGTATTTTCCAACAATTTGACCAGTTCAGCCACATCCGGTGACGAGACCGGCACCAATGTCTCAATCGCCTGGCCGTAATAGGCACGCGCCACTGCCAAACAGGCCGGCGTCACCCCACCGATCACCATCGGCGTATTGCGCGTCATCCAGTCTGTGCGCCCTGGGTCCACGCGTTCGGGCGAAAAGGCCAGGAAGAAATCTTCTCCCACCCGCAAATTTTGACCGTTGTCTTCCAAACGCGGCAATAAAACTTCGGTCGTTGTCCCTGGATAGGTGGTCGATTCGAGCACCACCACCATGCCCGGATGCAGATAACGCGCAATTTGTTCAGTAGCCGAGGCGATGTAAGAGATATCTGGGTCGCCGGTTTTGTTCAGTGGCGTGGGTACACAGATCGAGACGGCATCACATTCGGCCAAAATCGAAAAATCGGTGGTGGCGGAAAGCTGACGAATGCCGGCGGCTGGGTCAGCCCCCGCATGCCGGTCTGGGCCTGTTGCGGACGCGTTGGCGCCTGCAAAGGCAACCTGGGCGGTCGCTAATTCGCGTACGACGGCGGAAGGAATGTCCTCAATATACGATTCACCACGATTAATTGCGTCAATTTTACGCGGATCTAGATCGATACCCGTGACGCGATAGCCGGCCTGGGCGAAATTCACCGCTAATGGTAATCCTACATAACCTAAACCGATGACGGCTATATGGGCGTTACGCGTCTGAAATTTAGTAATTAATGCATCTTTCATCAGGTTAACCTCAGAGATTCAGATAAATATTTAACGATTAAAATACGATAGTAGGGCGCTTTATAACAAAAACAACACCCCACCCGCGCCCCTGGTTTAGCGCGCAGGTGGGCTTACGATGAGACGAGCGCCTAGCCCAAAATCCGTTTCATGAATGGGAACCGTAACAATTCAGGAAAGGTTTGACCCACGTCGAGCAAATCTCGGTTCAGGCGGAAGACCACCAGTGACGCAATCGCCGCCAACCCAAGGCTAATATAGACCGAAGCCGAGGTGGCCCATTGGATCAAGAACAGCACGATAGCAGTGATCGAGATGATCATATAGACTCGGAGGTAGCGTCGATCAAAGATATTGATCCCTGTGCCAAGTTGCAGACCCCACTGTTTCAAAATATTGTGGAGAAGCAAGGTAATTGTAGTGCCAATCGCCGCGCCCAATGCCCCATAACGCGGGATCAGCAGGATGATTGCGCCCAGGTTGACCAGGACCGTGGCAATATTCAGGATCATAATAAAACGGAATTTGCCGTAGACTTTGAGTGTCAAACCATTAAAACCAAGGGCAGAGTTAAAGTAATACCCCAGCGAAAGTAAGGCCAAAATGATGGCAGAATCCGCATAGCGCGCGCCTAGCATCCAAACTGTGATCGGTTGGGCCAACGAGAAGGTGAGGATGAAGATCGGGAAGGTAAAGACGGCGATCCAGACAGCGGTTTGCCAATATAGATTATTAATACCCTCTCGGTCATTTTTGCTGAACATGCGCGCGGCCAGCGGCGTAAAGAGCGTGCCAAAGCTAGCCATCACCAATTGATTTAACGTAGCCGTCGGCTGCACCGCACGGAGCGCCGCAATATCAGAGACATTGCGAAAGCGTTCCAATACCACCGCATCCATCGAATTCATCACGATGTAGACCAAATCAGAAGTAAGCAATGGAATCGTAAACGCAAATATTTCGAACCAGGGCATGGTAATCGACTTTAAATTAAAATATTGCCATAGTCCTTGGTCACGCAGCAGGCGATAGACCAATACGAAATAGATTAATACACCAGCCAGCGTCGCAATCAGATAACCAGCCGACAAAAAGACCACACTGCTATGGCCTAAGACAAGGGCAAGCACAACGACTAGACGAAGACCAGGCGCCAAGACATTTTTACGAAAAAAGATGGCGCGTGGCTTAGCAAAGACAGCAAACATACCGATCAGCAAATCGTCGATCGATTGGAGCGGGGCGAGAAAGATCAAGATCAATAAAAGTGCGACAGCCTGCTCATCCTTGATAAACGATTTATCAATCCAATCCTGAAAAACATGAAAGAGCAGAACAAACGCCGTGCCGATGCCTACCACCGTCCCCAGCACCATCGTCAGGGTGCCAAAGAGTTTGTCGTATTCTTTTCGCTCATGATAAATCGGGATAAAGCGCGTAATCGCTCGATCCAGGCCAAAGGTGGCAATACTTTCACCGAGTTGGACAATTGACAGCGCATAGCTGAATGCGCCGTAATCAGTCTTGGACAGGTAACGCACCGTCAAAATATAGACGGCAAAATTCACGGCACGTGAGACGAAGCGGCCGATCAACAAAAGGCTGGAACCGCGAATCTGGCGTTGTGTGGCATCTTTTTTATTGGTCTCTTTTTTATCGGTAGAGACCGGAGAAACAGTTGTAGCTACTGTCGAATCCATAACACTTTGTTCATCCTTATTCAATGTATGCGCCCAGTTGTGGGTCACAGAGATAACTTTTCTTGCGCTGGCAAGAGCGTCTGGCGAGCCCATGACATGGCGATAGACGCGCCTACCCTGCCACACCAAGAGGAACACCGTCGAGCGGCTTTAGCCTAGCGAAGGAACTGCCATGGCCAAGCCTTTCTTCTGAGCCAGATTAGTGCTCTGTTTCAGCTGCTCATCGCTGGCCTTTGCTTGGCTTTGGGCGATATAGACTGTTGAGTTGGCCAATGCCATGATGATCCAGAAAAAACGTATATAGGTGAAGTGAGCGCCAACGCCGGTGACTAAATAGGCAATAAGCGCCAGAATAAAACCTGTAGCCAGCAAAGCAAGCCCGGGGTTGCTCTGCAACCAACGGCGGCGTGCCAACACGAGATCGCGCAGGGTCACCGCAAAGATCGCCAGAAAACAAGTCAGACCGACCAGACCGTTATCAGCCGCCAGCCCCGCATAAAGGTTATGGGCCTCACGGTCAGCATTACGCGACTTAAAACCAGCCTCTTTAGAGTAGTCACGATAATAGGAGGGGAACATATGGGGGCCCACCCCAAAGATCGGATAATCGCTAAAGACTAAGAGCGCGGCCACAACCTCGTTGGCCCGGCCCTGTAATGAACTGTCCACTTTCGACTCTGGCACAGCGTTCTCTTGGCTTGTCGCCGCATCGATCACGGCCTGGAACTTGAGAATCCGGACACTATATTGGGGCAAGGCGATAAAAAATAGGACAATCCCGAGCAACACCAAACCCATATGCGCGACTTTGATATAGCGCATAAAAGCCATCATAATGAGCACGAAGACAAAGGCAACCGCGGCGCCGCGCGAAAATGTCACGGCAACCCCGAGCACACAACCAACCGTCAACAGCGCAATTAAGCCACGTAACAAATATGAGCGGGTTCCGCCGATAAAAAAGAGCCCCAATGGCACCAGCATAAGCATCGTTTGGGCAAAGCGATTATTTTCACCAATCGAACCCGCCAAGCGTGGTTGGAGAACTTCGCCATAGAGCGTTGTCTCACCCGTGCCAAACGCCGCGTTGCTCACCTGGGCAAAGCCCCAGTAGTTGTTCTTATAGGTTTCCGTCACCAACTGATAGGTGCTTACCCCGCCAATCAAGCCGCCAACAATCAAGAGCACCCAAATTGTTTTTTGGAGCGTTGCTTGCGTTCGCACCGCATTGGTGATCACGAAATAGAGCCCCAAACCTTCCAACAAGTAATCCATCCAATTCTGGAACGCCTGATCCACATCTTTCGTGAAGAGAATGCTGAAAACTTGCACCAGATGAAAAAGCAAGATCGGGATTAAGGCCGAGGTCACGACAATTTTCTCACGCCGAATGACCAGGTAGTTCGCCAATGGGATGAGCAAGAGTCCCGGCACAGCTGTACTAAGCGAACGCGGCATATGGTGAAACTGAACGGCAATGACAGCCGCGTTGCTGTACAACAGGGCGATCACCACAAGGGTCGGCGCATCTGGCACCAGCACGATGGCAAGCAGCAACGGAATCAGCGCGACGATGGCGAGGGCCAGCACAGGTGTCTGCGCCGCAGTGAACCCCAGCAAAATGGTCGTACTGAATAGAATACCCAGCAATACCACTAACATATAGCCCGATGGCATATACTGTCTAAGAGAAATTTTCATAAAATTTGCAGCTTCCGTCTATCCAACCGCAGGGGCAGCAGTATGCTCAGGGCGCCCAGGTAATGCGCTGATCTTGCCAGTTCTTTGCACCTTCGTCCCAAGGTGCGCCCGTGGGCAAGTCAAACACTTTGCGCGCCGGGCCCTCTGCGATTGGCGCCACCCAAACGGCCCACTTGTCATCGCGATTCGAGAGAAAGGCCACCCATTTACCATCAGGTGAAAGGGTTGGCAAGCCATCTTGGGCATCGGCATTATTCGACACATTCTTGACCCAAGCGCCATCCAAACGCGTGACATAGACTTCCCAGTCGTCGGCCCCGCGCCCCATAAAGGCGATCAAATTGCCTTTGCTATCGGTGGGGATATCTTGTTGATTGTTGGTCAGTTGGCGCAAAAATGGTTCGTTGGCCGCGCTGTCGGTCGCTAAAACACCGCCCATAAAGATGCCACAACGATTTACATCGGCAGCGTCAATACAGCCTTGATAAGCGGCCAGGTTGTTGGCCGTCAGGATCGGGCCGTTGCCGGTGCTCTTGCTAATTTGGCCTGTCGCCGCCAAGGCAGCGAAGTCGAGAACCGTCTGGCATTGTGGCGGTGTATGCTGGCGCAACGCCATTAAATCGCACCGTACAAAGGCCGCGGCAGAATCAGCCGGTTGCCCAGGGGCAGCTTTCGCATAGATCAAGGCTTTACCACTTGCATCGTAGAATGGATAAGAACCAGAAATTACCCCAGTTAATGCCACTTCCGCTTTATTAGCCAGCGCATATTCATAAACAGTGGCGGCTTGCGCCGTCTGATGCACGCTCAGCAGACTTTGCCCATCTGGGCTAAAACTAGGCTGGCTGGCATTGGCGATTTTGGCCACTTCCTGACCATCCGGCAGATGGAAAATATGCACATCATAGGCTGTCTCGCCATTTTTTAACGGAATCGCCAGATTCCCATTGACGCCAGTCGTCAAAGGCACGGTCGGTGTCAGCACAAGTGGAATGGAAAGAGCGGCATTCTTTGAGCCACCCGTCGTTGTCAATGGCTGGTTGAGCGAAATTGCGGTCGTCGTCATCGCGGCGTCATATTGAATTACAGGCAGGTCCCCGCTCGCATCTGGCAGTTCGTCTGTTGGTGGTTTGGGGGTAAAGGCTTCGGTTTTATTCTGAGCCTCGGCATACCAACAGAATTTTGTACCATTCACCAATGCACTATGCGGCACCCATACCGTTACTATTTTCCCATTCGCCGGGCTGCTCACGCTGAGCGAGCCGACGCTCTGCCACTCGCCAGCTTTTGTGCCGGTCGTATCTGAAACATTACCCGTATCCGTGATTGCTTCTGTATCAGTCACCGGCGCCGTATCACCGGTCGCGACGGTTGTTGTCAGCAAGACGGTCTCGGCCCATTTGCTAATATCGGCAATCCCACGGGTATAGCGAAAGCGCACCCGGTATTCAGAACCGAAACCATTTCTTTGACGACCGGTATTGGCATTGCAGTCGTCATCGATATACAAATAATATTCCAGCTTCTCTGTAGAAGCACCTAAATTTCCGGCGGTGTTAAAAATGATTTTGAGGATCGTCTGCTCTTGTTCTAGCGCAATCCCCGTCAAATCGTAGTTACCAAAGGGGACATCACCGGTCATATCAGAGATAACTTGCTGAATGGCGTGTGGTTGCACGGTAATATCGCCACTCTTCGTCGATTCTTGAGCAAATGTGATCTGACCTAAGTTGGTTTTCACATATTTCCAGGTGGCGGCCGCTTGCGTCACCGCGGCTGGCGTGGTCACCTTGGCGGAAGAGACTTGAAAGTGGAGCGCAATGGCCTGGTTCTGATCCGGCAACTCTAATGCCGAAAATGTGACTTGACGGCCATCAAAACTCGTTGCAAAGGTAGGTGGTCCCCAGGCAGTCAAGAAGGTCGCCCCTTCGGGCAAGGGGACATTAATCTGTAAATCCCAAACCGGTTGCCCAGTAGTGTTCATTGGGTATATGGTATAGATGATCGTGTCATTGGCCGCCATTGCGCTGGCGGCTAGTTGAACACGAGGGGTCGGCGGTTCGGTCCAATTAAGCGGTTGTGGGATGGGGGTCGCTGTAGGCTGAACCGTCGCTGCGGCTTGTTGTGCATACACTTGCCCTTGCCCGCCGCCTAGTGTCACCAACAGAGCCAGCGGGATGATCAGATAAAGCCAATACAATTTTGCAGAGAATGGTTGTTGTTTTGTCATGATTCTATGATACCATTGTCACTTGGGGTTGGGCCTGAGCCGCGCTCATGGCCTGGCTGGTCTGTATCCCAGCTTGTTTCGCTAGATAACCACGCCAAATTAATGCGATTACTTCACGACGCACCGCATCGGCATCTTGCGTGGCATTGACAACCACCATCTGTGGCAGATGCGGTTTCAACTTTAAATAATTCTGCCGTTGCTGCTCAAGCAGTTCGGCACTGTGCTCACCCTTACGAGCGTAGAGCATTTCACCAGGTACATCCAGCATAATTACCAAATCTGGGGCGGGGCAAGAATGAGCCAACAGCCAGCGGCGGGCCCGTTTAAGTGGGCTAAGCCGCTGGCGCGACGGCAACAGCGAATCGTAGGTGTAGCGATCAAAAATAACCAAGCGCCGCCGTGTTTGATGAGCGCGTGCCGTCAAATAGCGTGTCCATTGGATGCCCAAGCGGGAGACAAAACCGAGACCAGGCAGCTTCGAGTGCAGTAGAGTACGGCTCCCTTTTTGGTAGAGCCCCATATAGATGGCCTGCACTGGAAAATAAAATGAGTCTTGGAGTCCCGTCACTAAGGTCGATTTACCCCCACCATCGGGCGCAAGCAACGCCACCGTAAGCGAGGATGGGCGCCGGGCATTCATCCATACATTAGCCTTGCGTAATACTCGATCACGGGCATAACGGACAAAAATGCCCAACCGATCACGGTTCTGCAACGTCTGCTTCACCTGCTTGCGCGCCGCCAGCAATACGTCCCAGCTGCCAGCCGCCAGCAAGTCGGCCAGTTGCGGCCAGGTCATGGTCGATGACCAATAAGTTTTTAACCATGCCGAGAGCAGTGGCCCATCCGTAACCTGGTGACTGAGGGCTTGGAGGCGCTCTGCCCGCTTTGGGGCAAATTTGCCTTTATCCAGGACGCAATGCAAAAGCATCGTGATCAATTCACATTCAGGCGTCAGAATAAAAGTCGGCCCATCTGGACGGCGTGTGGCGAGGCAAACGCTGGCCAAATTCGTGCGCAATGTAGGAATCGGCGAACCATACGTAACCTCACTAATAAAGTCGAGTTTAAGCCAAGTGTCAGACGCTTGACTATACGCAACAAACGTGTGATGCGGCGCATGTCCCCAACTGGGCAAACTGACAAAACCAAGCCCTGCCAATACAGTGTGCAATTGAGGGAGTTGGCTGGCCTGAACCAGCAGATCGACTTCACCACCCTTCGAAAATTCGTCGAGTCGCTCAGCATCACGCATCAAGCAATATTGAATGTTTTCTTGTTCTAAATTTTTGAAGACCGCAAGCAATAGCTCGTGCATGAACAATCCTTCTATCAGGAGAAGCTCTGGTGTACAAAGATTAGTTTTTCTAGGATTTAGCGGATTTCAGAAAGCCGATCGGGTTTTTGGCGGGCGGGGCCATTGTCGCCGCGACGGGTGCTTTCATCTTGCGCTGCCCCGATATTGATGTCCGCTCAGGACGATTATTATCCAGGATTGTGCCAAGGATATGGGCATTCAACGAACGTAAACTTTCCACAATCTCGCGTACCGTATCACGGCTTGCTCGAGCGCTGCGCAAGAGAATGATCACCCCGTCGGCGCGTGAGGCCAAAATCAGGCTATCGGCAAATGATAATAAGGGTGAGGCGGCAATTAACACAATATCAGCTTGACTTTCCAGTTCCTTCACCAAATTGGCCATACGCGTTGAGACGAGCAGATCAAAAGGATTGGGCGGGATAGGACCGCTGGGCAGAATCGACAGGTTGGGCGTCCAATCAACGGGAATCAACTTTGGCGTCTTAGACCAACCGGCGAGCACACTGGTCAAACCTTCGTCATCGACGATGCCAAATTGCTGGCTAATAGTTGGGCGATGCAGATAGGCATCCACTAAAATGACACGATGCCCGGTTTGCGCCAAGATCACAGCCAGATTGGCTGTAATTTCGCTGGTATCTTCACTCACTTGGGTGCCGCTTAGCACCACAGAGTGGAGTGGGCGCCCAGCGTTGGCACTCAACTGTTCGGCAAGCGAGGTGGCAACCGTATTATCATTGCGATGCTCCGCCTGATATCTGGAAAGTAAAAGCTTGCTGCCCAACATGCGGTAATTTTCGGCAGCGCGCGATTCAGGCAAAGCTTGTACGACCAGCCGTTCGCGCACCTTGCCACGCAAAGGCTTATGCTGGGCAATGGTGCCTAAGAGCGGAATGTCGGTGACATGCGCCAGATCTTCCGTCGTGCGGATCGTATCGTTAAAATACTCAAAGGCAAAAATGATCGTTGAAGCCAAGATCAAACCGGCCAATGCAGCCACCAAGAGCGTGAGATGCAGGTTTGCGTCAATTGGCAGCGCAGCCGGCGCCACTTCAACAATCTTGACCTGATTGGTCGTGCTGCCTTGATACGTTGTGTACAAAGTGGCCAGGGTGCGGCGTGCGTCCGCTAAATTGGAGCGCTGTTGAGAAAGTTGATCTTGAATAATTCGCCGGGTCTCAACGTCGGTTGGAGTCTGAAGCGCCGTTTGCAGCTGTGATTCATACTGCTTGATCTTGGCCTCAGTTGTTGTGGAGTCTTGCTCCATCTTTTTGATCTGTTGCCCGATCTGCATCCGAATCTGGTTTCCCGAACCTGTCGTGCTTGAGGGGCTCATCCCCACCAAGGCATTGGCGAGTTCCTTCGCAATCGTAACCGCTTTTTGTGGATTATTATCGCGAACGTTGATCGACAACAATTGCGTCGCATCATCGGTCTTAATCGTCACAGCCGATTTTAGCTTATCTGGCTCAACGTTGAGGTTAAGTTTATCGATGACGCTTTGCAAAATTGGTTGTGTTACGATCAATTCTGCGTAAGTTTGCATCAACTGACCACCGGTGCGCAGATCATTCAGGTCGGGGTTAATGCCATCAATCCCAGGCCCAATAATCAAACGCGCTGAAGCTTCATACACCGTTGGCTTGCCTTTGCTGACAACATAGGCAACCGCGGTTGTCAACAAAGTAGCCAATACCAACAGCCAGATCCATCTAAAAACGATACTAATATATTGTTTTACCACTTGTTTTATCCTGCTTTCTCGTAGCTTATCCGTAATGACTCGATGTAGGTTATAAAGATAACGGACACGAGTTCGGCCGTTGGTAAGATGCCATTGCGAATAAAAAAGCCATTAGCATTAGTTGCTTATCCATGCTCGCCAGACCGACGATCTTAGATGGATAAAATATTCTTGGCGCCGGCGGGCACGAATTCCATTTTCCCCTTGCCATTCTGGCCGCGGTTCGATGGATTATCGTTGGTTGGCTTAGCATTTATCATGTCAGTTTCGGCACGTTGCAACAACGTTTCAAACGTAACTTCTTCGTCAGGAAACGTTGATACACCAATTTTGAGTCTAAGTCCTAATTTTTCTTCAGCAGCAGCTTCCAGATTTTTTACAATCTCTACTATATCTTCGCGACCTGTTTCAGGCAAAAGGGTGACAAAGTGTTCATCACGTTGTGTAACAATGGCAGAATCACCCAACTCTTCGATGAGCAAATTGGAAACGTGAACCAGCACATATTTCTTTACAATTTCGTGCTGGACATCTTCGACAAAACGATTCAGCGGCACCCGATTGACCGATTGATCAAGCGAAACTTTTAAAAAATCATCGGCAGCGGTGATAGCCAAAAGAGCCAGTGGTCGTTGATGGCGACGCGCGCGTCTAATTTCTCGATACAAGAGACTCTGGCCTGTCCCGAAGGGCTCCACGTCCTTGCTTACTTTGCCAATCATTAAGCCAGTCAATGTCTCTTGCAATTCTTCCAAACGTCGTCCTGTTAAAGTACTTAGGACAACCGTCAACCCTACGGCGCTCATTTCGGTGATCGTCATGGGTAGGAATACGCCACCAATCGCATGCCCGAAAAAATATTCAAGTACAAGGTAAGGTAGTAGTGCCCCCGCCAACAATATTTGCAGAGAGCCGCGATGAAGTTGAGGCAACATCACTAACAACACCGAACACAACGCCAGAAAACCGTAAAAGAAGGGGGCAAAGTGCATGAATTGATGTGTAAATCGCTCAATGTTATTGATCAAGAAAAACCATAGGACAAGTGGAATTACCAAATAGTAAAGCCGCGTCATAATATAAATCCTTGTCTGTCCTAAATCTTTACGAATCTAGAAACTGATGTTTACAAATTGTTGACTGTTTATTAAAAGTTACAGGGTAAAATTATAATGGTGTTAATAGGCGCCTTCTTGGGTAAAGACCACCGTGACGGTGCGGATCAAAATTTGAATGTCCAACCAGAAACTTCGATTTTCAATATATTCGATATCCAAGTGCAGGCGGTCATCAAAATCCAGATCACTGCGGCCACTGACCTGCCACAAACCAGTCAGGCCGGGCAAGACTTCCAAGCGCTCGGTATGCCACAACTTGTAGGTGCTCACATCAAACGAAGTCGGGCGTGGCCCCACCAAACTCATGTCACCTTTGATAATGTTAAAAATTTGCGGCAACTCGTCCAGGCTAGTCTTGCGTAAAATCCGCCCGACACGCGTGACGCGGGGATCATCGGTGATTTTGAAATCTGGCCAGGTCAGTTCGTTCAAATGGGCATATTTTTGCTTCAAGGCTTCGGCGTTGGTATCCATGGTGCGTAGTTTGTACATGCGGAACCGTTTGCCACCTTTGCCGGTGCGATTCTGCTTAAAAAAGACAGGACCGGGATTGTCCAGCCAGATCAACAAAGCGCACACGCCAATCACGGGCAAGAGCACGGGCAGAAACAGCATACAAACAGCCAGATCGAGCAGGCGCTTGCTCACACGATAACCCGTGCGAAATAATTTCACGTCTCTTGGTTGGATAAGGGTTAATTCCATCATGGTATAAACTCGCTTTGCCTTAGAACCTTTGTGCTGATAAAAAATTTGCTATTAAACTCTACAGATTAACAGTTTGCAACGTACAAAGACTCATTGTTAATACTTATATTGTTTGATATAAACACAATATTGTTTTCTAATATATTAATCGCTAAAAAACGTTAAATCCTTCGCGAGATTTTAAAATTGGATACACCAATTTTCAGGATAGATTAACGTTGGGTTATTTAGACGTAAACCGATTCAATTCTCAGAAAACAAATAAGGATGATTAGAATATCTGGCCCCAGTCAGGGAGCGCCAGAGGATAGATAAACCCAACAGCTTATCTATACCCCAACATAGAGTAGTGATAGCAAGCAACACGTGAAGTTTTATACTTTAAGCGAGGATAAGCAGATGGATGAGGCAGAAAAGCTAGTCAAGCTCATAGAACAACAGTATCAAACCAGGCCAATCAAGCTCCATCTAGTAGCAAGTGGTTGGAAAAAAGTCTATCGACTTGAACACGCCGCCAGCCCCGCCTGGATTGTACGCGCTTATCCACCGCCCGGCGATGAGGGTCCGCCGGTTAACGTCGAGGCGCTGGCCGCGGTCCTCTTGTTTTTAGAAGAGCAGGCTTATCCAGCGGAACGGGTGGTCCGGGCTGCAAATCAGGCAAGCGTGATCCAGGATGACGGCTGGCAGGTGCTCATTACTACCTTTATTGGGCAAGCGCTAACGGCGTGGCAACCAGCCGATCAGAGCGACGCCACTGAACATATCGTTCACCAAGATCACCTGGATGAGGATCCACAAATCCTATTTGGTTTAGGTGCAGCCTTGGGCCGGTTACATACGCTGCCACCCCCGTCAACGCTGCCGCAGGCCGGTATGTTGCCCAGTCGCGAATTAGCGTGGGCAGCAACCAATTTGGTCGAGATAGCGGCGGAAGTGCCCGATCATTTACAACCCCAATATCAGCACTTGCGCACAATGACCCAGGATGCAGATCGCTATGAAGATTTGCCCTTTGTTTTAATTCATAACGACTGTAATCCGAGTAATGCGGTTATGACGCCGACCGGAGAAATTACGCTGATTGATTGGGAAAGCGCAGGGCGGGGACCGGCGCTCATTGATGTGGGTATTTTGCTAAGTAACTGCTTCTCAAAGCGATCCATGCGCATTGATCAGGCGGCAATTGTGGCGATTGTCGATGGCTATTGCCAATATCGACAGCTGACAACGACGGAATTAGCCCGTTTGCCCGATGCAATTCGCTTCTTTCGGCTGGTCCTGCTAGCCGGTTATTTTCCCGAACTTATCAACCAGACTGTACAGCCTACCGATCTGCTCTATGGCGCAACTTATGCCCAATGGCAAGCCCAATATGAAGCTTCAGACGAGATTGCCGCTCTAGCGCGCGAAGCGTTTTCGCGCTATCGCTAAACAGCAACCCAACCGATGTCACTGGCTTGTAACGTGCCGAGGAGAACGCCTAAACTCGGCTTATGTCGAGTTTAGGCGTTCTCCTCGGCACGCGTTAATCTTTTCCGTATCGACGCAACTCAGGCGGCGTTGCTTACTTGCGCAAGCCACGCCCGAATCAGTGGCACATGTTCTTCAACAAGATGGTTCGTAAAATCCTCGACAAGCCCAACCCCTAGGGCACATCCTTGCATCCAGGCAAACCGCGCGCTATCCGATAGCAGTGGCTCAGGCAGGGCTTGGATAGCGGCCTCAAATTGCTGCCAAACAGCTTGAGCGTCATTCAGCACATGTTTAAGCGGACGATCTCGGTTGATCAAATAGATCCATTGATTGATCACTTCGACATCGGATGGCGGTGGATGATCGGGTGGAATTTCATCACGCTGCGCGGCTGCAGCCCTTGCCATTTCGCGACGCCACCAAGTTGTCAGGTGGGCGAGGGTATCTTTCATCGTCCAGTCAGCTGTCACACCGGGAATCTCCATCCGTTCAAGCCCAATCTCGGCTAAAAGGTCCTCCCAGGTTGCCCGTTCCTGCTGAAGCTGGGCGATTAATTGTTGCTTGGTTATTGGCATAGATCTTATCTCCACTGGCTAAGCCTAAACTAGCCACAGAAAATACGCCATGTTTATTTAGCCGCCGGTGATACTCTTGGGGTCCAGTTCATAAGCCGTACCAGTCGTACTCACTTCGTCGCGCGATACCGCTCCAGCCGCCGACTGTTGCGGGGAACGGTTAATTTGATCTTCTGTCGCGCCCAACCGGGCGGAAGACCTTGGAGATGCAGTGGCGCCGGCGCCCGCCTGGGCACGGCTTTGACCATAGGCAGAATAGTCATCATTGAAGAGCCGGTTATTGCGCCCCATATTGCCACTATTTACATTTTTCAAAAAATAACCAAGTAAAAAACCGCCGGCTAAAGCCCCAACGATCAAAAGCTCTGGTTGGCGCTGCGCTAAATTTTCAAGTTTGGTCTGTAAATCAGACTGAGAACGATAGGTATTCAAGTTTTTTTCCTCTTAAAATTCTTAGGCGTGGTATAAGTGGTTGCTGAACTTCAGCGTAAGCAAAGAACAGGCAAAATTCAATAGACCAAGCCATAATTTCGAGGTACAGAGCTAGGTACAATCTTTTCAAGACCCGGATTAGACACAAATTTGCACTCCGATTCTCGTATAAATTCGGACATTGACAAAGGAAATAGAATATGCTATCTTTTAAGCTATGAATATGTGCGTAGATTCACAACGGTTAATGCTCCTGTTCCAAACCTTTGCTCAACGGCGAAGTGCAGGAGAGACGCGCACAAATTCTAAGTCTGCCACGGTGGCGATCAATGCGATTACCCTGGGTTTGGTAATCAACTGACGACGGGCTAAGGCTAGACTTTTTCTACACGAGTTCTTATTTGTGCATGCAGCCTCCCGCCGTGGGAGGCTTTTTTTTATGTGCTATGCATGCCCGCTTCATATCACAAGTCTCCCATAGCGATAGAAGGTCGCCCCCACAACGAGGACGTTGTTTTGTTGGGCTCTTACTTCACTATTCAAAGGAGACGAAAATGGATTTGGACATCAACCAACCGATCGATTATCAAACATGTAGTCCTGACCAATTGGTCAGTCTGTTGGGCTTCAAGGCGCATTACATCAACGCGCTACGAACCCTCGTCGGTGGTGCATTCGGGCGAGAATTTCCGCAGCTTGTGCTCACCGATACTGTATTTCAGGCATTGGTGCGTGGCCTTGAGCACAAAAACCCGAACGTGCGCTTTCAATGTGTGCAATTGATGGATCATCTAGGCGATGACCGAATCATCGAGCCCGTGCGCCAGATGTTGCATGACTGGGCGCCCCGCGTGCGCAAACAAGCGCTCCATGCCCTCACGTGTGAGCAATGTAAAAGTGTGCCGCTTTGTCCGTTGCCTGGACCTGTGGTGGAGGATTTTATTGACCTGGCGATGCACGATCCCAACCTGAACGTTCGCATCGCGGCTGTTGGTGCTTTAGGTGTGCTGCCGGCCAGTCCGCAAGTGAGCCAAAGTCTCCAAGCCATCTTAACAACGACAACCGAACCTAAATTACGCCAAGCCGTGCAACTAACCCTCAGCGCAGGGCTAAAGCAGGCAAGGAGATCGTAGTCGTGAATAAGATCCAGATTACCCTGGTCAAGCCTGCAGAGTTGGCGCAAACCAGCAAATTGCTGGCCGAATCTGTATACGATGGCAATGTCGATGAAGCAAAAACAGGGTGATACGGTGACGATCGATCATGATCTGATGCTGTGGTTAACAAAAACGTTGACGTAGACAAACTAGCATCCATCCATTTGCCATAACAATCATCAGAAGAGAAAGAGGCTCTAACCATGCGTAAAACAATGGGGATGAATAAACATCAGAAAGCGGCCCACCGCCCTGGCGAAGTAAAGGTGAGCCGAGAGGAAATTGCCGAACTATTGGAATTGTCATGCAGCAGCGCCGTCGAAGATCGGCTGCATGCGGCCCAATATCTCTGTCCTTGCCATGTCCAGGCGCGCATTCCAGCCGTGTGGGACGCGCTCTTCCGCATGATGGAAGATCCAGACCGTCGTGTACGGCAGCAAGCTTGGCACGCGCTCGAGGATGGTGGCCTGCCAAGCGAACCAGAGGCAATGGCGCGTTTAGAGCAAATCTATTGCACAGAAACGGATGAGAAAGTGCGCAAATTTGCCTGGATGATCATTGGCAAAGCGATGACAGAACGCAAAGAAAACGAGTTGGTGCGCCAAAATTTATCCACCAGACCCATGCCCAAGCAGCGTGGTAAGTGCGATTTTTGTGGCGAAAGCAATGTGCCAGTGATGCGTGATCTGAATGTCACGATCCCAACCAATCAGCTACCACGCGCGGCTTTGATTTGTGATCGTTGTATCCAGAATGCTTAAAACAGAGAGGGAGACACGAGACAAGGAGATACGAGACAAGGAG
>JAPLGZ010000707.1 GCA_026389895.1 Chloroflexota bacterium
CAGTAGTCCTGCGCATGTTCGGTCCACTCATCTAGTTGAAAATCAATCGACTTGACGATCTCATAATCGCTCATGCCGGTAATGGTTTGCACCAGATGGCCACAATTACAGCGCCCCATATGGCCCCACTCATACTTTGCCCCTTCGGCCAAACGGCGCGCCGTTGTCTGTAACGCACAAATCAGTTCAGGTTTGCTTTCTGCCATTGGAATCTTCCTTTATCTCTGTTTGGTTCCCTGACAACCCTTGCGATGAGGTGGTCAGATCTCTTATTGTAAGATGCTCGGTGAGATTTACACAAAATTTTCGAAATAAATAAATTTCTTATAGCGTCTACACTGAAGTACATGGGTGATTTCGAGGACATTTTCCGCCAAATCGGCAAAAAAGGTACACGCATCACTCAGACACGAAAAACAGATCCACTGATATAACGCTTTGTTCACCGCTAGCTTTTTGGGGGCAGATTGATTATACCCTGCCAAAAAAGCCTCAAAGACATCCGGCCAATGATGCACTAAACCATCCGGCGCAGACCACGTAGCTAATGCAATGCCCAGGTCTTTGATCAGTGGGCCGTGACAGGCCCAATCAAAATCAACTACAGCCGAGATAGATTTTCCTTCGAAGAGGAGATTACTGGGAATATAATCATTATGGATAAGGCCAACATCCCCTAGATAAGCTTGCGCCCATTGCTGATAAGATTGAAGCGTGGCTATAAAATTTAACCAGCCCTCGAGCTTAGCAATCGTGGCGCTTTTCGCAAGGGCGCGTTCAAATTCCGTAAAAATAGTCCGCCGGTTAGGGTGCTCAAAAGTAAAGGATAGTCCAGCCTGATGGATTTTACCCAGAGCTTCCCCCGCGGCATAGGTATGTGGGGGATCCGGTTTGTGTTCATGCTCGACGGGAAAGGCAGCACCGGGAATAAAATCAAATGCGACGATTGTGGTTAGATCAATGACCGTCCAAAGCTCACCTTGCACCGTCGGTAGGATTTGGGCAACAGGGGCTCCCTGTTCAAACAAATGTTGGGCTAATTTTGCTTCAAAGTCAATTGTGTCGGTGATGTTGCGTTTGCTGAGCCGCAAGACGGCTTTGCGTCCATTCGTCCGTGTAAAAACATAGAGATCGTTGTCGATGCCGACGCGCAGAAGCAGTGGCGGCTGATGCGGATCGCATAAGTAAAGAGGAAGAAATCGTTCAATTAATGGTTGCATGTCCATCAAGGCTAGCCCTGCTCATTTACACAACTTCATCACGCCGGTAACCAGTAGAAAAATGTAGACTGTCGTATCAAGATACTACTAATTGACGGTTCTGTCATGTGTCGAAAATACCAGATACCATGGGAATAATGGCGATTAACAAATTATTTCCGTAACAAGCAGCGGTTGAAACCGCTGCCTGCTACGGAAAACCTGCTGAAGCAGGTTGGATGACCAGTGACCGCTTTATTTTGTTAATACCCATAATTCCCGTGCAAAAATCTAAAAATCTGGGATAGGCCCTGCAAAAGTAGAACGTTTGACAAGCCTCACCGGTTCATATACTATAAACAACTCCCTATGCAGCTACCCGCCCGTGGAAAATCGTTGGGCGGGCGTGTCGCAAATGCGCGGTATCTCATTGCAGGCAATCCACCCATCAGACAGAACCACGGAGTCAACATGAAAATTACCGACATCAAAACCTTTGTCGTCGGCAACCCTTGGAAGAACTGGGTCTTTATCAAGCTCGAAACCGACGCCGGCATCAGCGGGTTGGGTGAGG
>JAPLGZ010000729.1 GCA_026389895.1 Chloroflexota bacterium
GACCAACTCAAGAACATCTCACAAATTGAACATACACGTCATCGCAGTTTTGTGAATTGTCTGGGCAATCTCGTCGCAGGTCTGATTGCTTATACCTATCGTGAGAAAAAGCCTTCTTTAGGCCTGCGTCCCCAACACCCGTTCGCCTCTCCACTCGCTGTTTTCTAGTCTGCTTACGTCGAACTCACGTTATGTTAGGCAGAGGGTGCAAAAACTTGACGCAGAGACGCAGAGAAAAACAAGCAACGTTTGCCTGTGAGTGCTCCTTTTCTTGGCCATTCTTTGCGCCTCTGCGTTAAAATTTCAACCGCACGTTATGTGGCGATTAGGCAGCGAAAACAGTCTATCCACAAAGGCTTTATCTTACGCGGCCAGGGTTGCCCGTAAATCGGCCAGATGATTGCTGGCGTGGCCGATCAAAACATGTTCGATGACTTGCTGCGTGTTCATGTTTGCCGCAAACAGTGGGATATAAGCACTGCGCGCCAGTGCTTCATCAGTTAATTGCTGCACCTGCGTCATTGCGGTCGCACCGTTGGTGTGCAGTAGATCAAGCACTTCGGCCTGGGTGCAATGGGCAAATTGTTGGGCATGTTGGGCATTCGCTTGGTCCAGCATCTCTTTGGTGATTGATGGGAGTGGTTGACCTTGGGCGAGCAAGCCCACTAGCCCGGCCAGCATGGCATGTGATGACGCTATATGATGCGCGACCAACGCCACGGAGCGCCCATCATTGTGACAAGGTTGTTGCCACAAGGTGGTGGGGCATTGCTCGACAAACATGATCACTTCACGATTGAGAATTGCGAATTGCTCGGCAAGCGCTGTGGCTCGTTGGGCAACGGCTGTATGGATCGTCATGACAAAATCCTTTCTGTGAACAAAATCGTTGGATTGAATCAAGTGATTCATGGCCAAGATATCGCCCGCTCGGCTGCCATGTCGATACAAAACGCTGCCAAATGCTGCCAATTAGATTTAGAGAGGGGATTACGAAGTGAATTTATGGAGTGGGGCGGTTCATCTAAAATTCCCTTTGGCGTTGCTCTCCTGTTTCTTTCAAATACTGGGCCACTAATTTGGCTGCCGCATTCTGCCAATTGTGCAGCGTGCGTTCGGGGACTTGGGCGCGCAACCAATCAAGGGCTTGTTGGCTAGCGGGATCGAGGTTTGTATATTCCACGCGTCGGCTATACGGTTTTAAACCAACGACATAGGGGAAGTAGAGTGCATTGTAGTGACGCCAGGCTTCGCTGGAATTGAAGGCCGCGTCGCCAGTCGGTTTCAGTTGAAGGATCGCTTCCTGCAACAGACGTTTGAGTTCCGTCGCCCGTTGCAAGGTGCTGGCCGCATCTGGATGGGTTGCCAACCGCATGTCGATGAGCGGCAAGCGAGTCAATGGACTGGCGGCAAGATGTGGCAAATCGCCATAATGGCTGAGCGCGCGCCGGGTGAGCCGAACAAATTCAGTCTCATCCCAACTGCTTACATTGATCGTTTCGTCGATCTTGGGTAAGACTTCGATGGTG
>JAPLGZ010000033.1 GCA_026389895.1 Chloroflexota bacterium
GGGCAACGCGTGGGTCTCCCACTGGGCCAGTTCGCTCAGGCTGGGGCGGCTGAGCGGCACGCTGGTGGCGACCACCGGTTGTGGCGTTTGCGCCGGCCACCAACTTGCCAGCCGCCGGGTCAAGTGTGCTATCATAACAGAAGTCTCCTTTTTGGATTGGTGGGCGTTCTGTCGTGGGAAAGTCGGCCCAACCAAAAGGGAGACTTCTTTATACGCGGGCCGGCGGCATTTTGTCAAGCCGAGCTGCCTCGGCCCAAAACGGGACTGATTCCGCAGCCTGCCCGCCGCGGCTATTCGCCTCAGGCCCGCCTTCACCTTTACGTCCCGTTATACGGGGCCAATTTAGCTTACAGTGGCTTTTTGTCGCATTTGCTTATCCTTACTATCCGTTTTGTCCCGCCCTCCAGTCGAGGGATTGAAACGTTCGTCTGTCTGCTGTCTGCGCATCCTTAGCTCCTCGTCTAAAAGACGATCAACCCAGTCGAGGGATTGAAACTCAAAAATGGAGATGTCGTGTCAATGGGGGTAGCGCTAGTCTAAAAGACGATCAACCCAGTCGAGGGATTGAAACCCCGATCCGAGCGGAGCCATATCAACAAAATATAGAGGTCTAAAAGACGATCAACCCAGTCGAGGAATTGAAACCAAATACGGTCGCGGTATCAGCATCAGCTACGAAGGTCTAAAAGACGATCAACCCAGTCGAGGGATTGAAACCACCTACAAGGACGGCAGATACAACAATCAAGAATGTCTAAAAGACGATCAACCCAGTCGAGGGATTGAAACGAAAAAGGCGGCGTTGCACCGGATGAACATCCAGCGTCTAAAAGACGATCAACCCAGTCGAGGGATGAAAATTCTTTGCTACAAGCTAGACTGTTTCGCTTCTGTTGTGCAATGGATGTAGAATAGGGCTAAGTGCTAGTGTATTGCTTATTCTTATTCACCATTGCATGCTGGAAGTGCCTGTTTCATGCTCAAACGTACGTCGCTGTTCCTCCTGATTTTGACGCATTTACTCTATCTGGCTGCGCTTGTTCCCTGGTATGTTCTGGCCCAGTTGACCTATAGCTCGTATGATCCGGTGGCTGCCGCTGAAGATCAGATGCGCCAGTTGTTCTTTTATACCATTATGCTGGCCCCCCTGGCGCCACTGCTGGCCATTCTACTAAGTTGGATCAGCTTTGGCCGGCGTAAATATGGCTGGGCTATCCTCTGGACCCTGCTGCCACTTCTGTTGGCTTCACCAGCCGCACTCTATCTCTATTATATGTGGCGGCGCGGGTTTTAGTTGACCCACTGGGCCTGGCTATGCTGTTTATCCCCACCTTCCCCGCACCAACTGGATGCTGTGCAACTGATCTAGACCCAAAGCTGGGTGACAATAGCCGCTATGCCTGTTTCTGCCCATCAAGTACGCGTGCTCATTATTGCGGGTGATCCATTGGCCCGCGCCGGTCTGGCTGCGCTGTTGGCCACCCAACCGCCACTCATCGTTGTCGGTCAAGTGGCGCCCGCCGCTGATCTGACCACCCAGATCGCGGCCTATCAACCAACCGTGCTCCTTTGGGATCTGGGGTGGAATCCAACTGGCGCGCTCGAAGCCCTCGCCGAGCTGACTGATGGCGGTTTGCCTGTGTTGACCCTGGTGCAAGATGAGACCCAGACCGGCGCGGTGTGGGCCGCCGGCGCGCGTGGGCTACTCTTGCGCGACGCCAAGGTCGAGGCTTTGGCGGCTGCTTTATGCGGCTTGGCGCAAGGTCTGGTGGTCCTAGAGCCACTGCTGGCCAATGGCGTCATGGTCAGTGCCGGCACAACCCCCCATCTGTTGGCGGAACCGCTGACGCCACGCGAGCTAGAAGTGTTAAAACGTATGGCCGAAGGGCTCTCGAATAAGCTAATTGCCCGCGCCTTAGCGATCAGCGAACATACGATTAAATTTCACGTCAATGCCATCCTCGGCAAACTCGGCGCGCAAAGTCGCACCGAGGCCGTCGTGCGCGCCACGCGTGCCGGCCTCATTCTGTTGTAATGGATACTTTTAGCCTCTAGCGTTGCGTCGCCATAGCCGGTAGACAACGGGATCACAGCGTCTAAGCGGCCGTGTAAAAAGCCGGGCATGAATCCAGGCTTTTCAGTTTGTTTGCTTCCCCTGCGTGACTGCATCAAGGCTTTAAAAATACGATCCCCTAGCCATTCTTCCAGGTAGCACCCCGCTCAAACAGGTGATGCGCCCGTGCCAGCTATCTATTACAATCGAGTCATTGAACTAGCACGTGCCGGTCACCATTCATCCGAGCACTTTGTGCGTGCCTTTCGCAAATCGTTACTCTACAATCTCTATCAAAAGGATCTTCTCATGTCTGAAACATTACAAACTCTCTCTGATGCTATGTCTAGCCTGGTCGAAGCCGCTGGCCCCCAGATTGTTCGGGTGGAAGCGCGCGGGCGTATGGCGGCCAGTGGCGTCGTCTGGTCGAGCGCTGGGGTAATTATAACCTCGCATCATGTGGTCGAGCGCGATGATAATATTAAGATCGGCTTGGCGGATGGCAGCACGGTCAATGCCACCTTGGTTGGGCGCGATCCCAACACCGATCTTGCTGTCTTAAAGGCCGAGGCCAGTAACCTGACGGCGGCGACCTGGGTGGATGCCAATGATCTGCGCGTGGGCCATCTGATGCTCGCGCTGGGGCGACCGGGCAAAACGGTGCAGGCGACGCTGGGCATTGTCAGCGCGCTGGGTGGGGCTTGGCGCACGCAGGCCGGGGGCGATATTGACCATTATCTGCAAACCGATGTTGTGATGTACCCCGGCTTTTCCGGTGGCCCGCTGCTGGATGCCAGTGGCCGAGTCGCTGGGATCAATTCCTCTTCGTTGGTGCGCGGTGTGAGTGTGGCCGTGCCCGCCGCCACCGTGAAAAAGGCGGTTGAGACGATCCTGGCGCATGGCAAAATGCCGCGCGGTTATCTGGGCGTTGGCATTCAGCCGGTGCGCCTGGCCGATGCGTTGCAACAGCAACTCAGCCAAGAGACCGGCCTGATGTTTATGTCGGTGGAAGCGGATAGCCCCGCTGCCCAGGGGCATCTCTTGCAAGGCGATATCCTGGTGACGTTGGACGGCCAGCCAGTGCGCCATGTCGACGAGCTACAGACCTTGTTGACCGGCGAACGCGTTGGCAAAACTGTGCCAGCGCGCATCGTCCGCAGCGGGCAGGTGCAAGATTTGACGGTCACGATTGGCCAAGGATAGGGTGATGCGTGATGCGTGATGCGTGACGAGTGAGAAAGGCCAACGTTGTTCACTCGTCACGCATCACTCGTCACGCATCACGCATCACCTGTCTTAGTAACAATATTGTCCCAAAGGTAACCAAATGTCTACCGTTCTCCAGAATTTTAGCAACGATTTAGCCGCGGTGGGTGAGCAGGTTTTGCGCAGCCTGGTGCAGGTGCGCAACGGAAAACGTGGCGCGGGCGCGGGCACCATCTGGCACGCCGACGGTCTGATCATTACCAACGCACACGTCGTGGATGGGATTCGCCAAGGCCGCACGGGTGATGGTGCACTAACTGTCTTATTGTCCGATGGACGCGAATTGCCTGCGTACGTGCTGGCGCGCGATCCCGAGCATGATCTGGCGGCGTTGCGGGTTGATGCGCAAAACTTGCCCACCATCACGTTGGGCGACTCGCGGCAACTCCAGGCTGGTCAGTTTGTGCTCTGCCTGGGCTTTCCGTGGGGAGTTACTGGTGGCGCCACTTCTGGCATTGTAATTGATGCCGGCGCCGCGTTGCCCGAAGTGCGCGACCCGCATCACGAATGGATTGCGGCCAGCCTGCATCTGCGCCCCGGTCACTCTGGCGGGCCCATGGTCGATGTACAGGGCCGGCTTGTGGGGATTAACACGATGATGAATGGGCCCGATGTCGGGGTTGCCGTACCCGTGCACGTTGCCAAGGCCTTCTTGAAGCAAGCGATGGCGCAAATGTATACGAGAGTGTAAGAGGAACCCCCACCCAGCCTCCCACTGGTAAGGGGAGGAGCCGTCACGGGACGGAGAATGTTACTTCTTCTGTCCACCAAACAGTTCCCTCCCTTACCAGGGGAGCGGGAGCCCTGAGGGCGCGGGTGGGGTTGCTGGTCGAGAACCCCCACCCAGCCTCCCCCTGGTAAGGGGAGGCGCCGTCACGGGACGGAGAATGTTACTGCCTCTGTCCACCAAACAGTTCCCTCCCTTACCAGGCTTCGACGTGAGCTCAGCCGAACGGGAGGGTTAGGGTGGGGTTTAAGTCGCCAAGTCATAAAGACTTGGCGACTTTTTATTTTATAGGATGTGGATGGTTGTCGCCAGAGATGGATACATGATAAAATTTCCGAAAATGACCCAATTCGGTTTTTGTCATGAGGCGAAAATCACTATGGACATGGAAATTAAAGCCCTGGCTTTTGATGTATTCGGCACAGTGGTGGATTGGCGTGGCACCATTATCAAAGAAGGCACCGCGTTGGGCCGCACTAAACGGTTGCAAGTGGATTGGGCGCGCTTTGCCGATGCTTGGCGCGCTGGCTATCAACCCATGTTGGATCGGGTGCGTCAAGGTGAACTGCCTTGGACGCCGCTTGACCGTCTCCACCGGTTGATCCTCGAACAATTGTTAATCGATTTCCGAATTACGACCTTGACCGCCGCAGAAATTGATCAGCTGAATCAGGTCTGGCATCGCCTGTTACCGTGGCCTGATGTGATCGAAGGCTTGACCCGTTTGCGGACGCGTTATATTTTGGCGACACTTTCTAACGGGAATATCGCCTTACTGGTCAATATGGCCAAACAGGCTCATTTACCGTGGGATTGTATTCTTTCGGCAGAACTGGCCCAGCGCTACAAACCCGACCCTGAAGTCTATTTGACGGCCGCACGTCTCTTAGATCTACGGCCGCAGCAGATTATGATGGTGGCCGCACATCCGGCGGATCTGCAGGCGGCGCAGGCCGTGGGGATGCGCACGGCCTTTATTCCGCGCCCCCTTGAATATGGGCAGTATGAGCCAATGTCCGACCAAACGTCGGCCTTTGATGTCGTCGAGGCTGATTTTAACGATCTGGCCGAGCGCCTGGGCGTGCCCTATCCGTTGCCTGCATAGGTCGTCTACTGGCTGGTAGAGGTCACGCCATCTCCCGTGTGTGGTATACTACCCGTAAACTATTGTCGAAAAATTAGCATCATTAGAAGTTGAGGAACATTGTGGAGATCAGTAACCTGCCCAGCGTGGGCAAGGATTTCATCCGTACGATTATTGAAGAAGACTTGCGCACTGGGAAAACGGGCAACCGGGTTGTCACGCGCTTCCCGCCGGAGCCTAATGGTTATCTGCATATCGGTCATGCAAAATCGATCTGCCTGAATTTTGGCCTGGCGCTGGACTACGGCGGTGTCTGCCACCTGCGCTTTGATGATACCAATCCTACCACCGAAGATATCGAATATGTTGAGTCGATCCAACGTGATATCCGTTGGTTGGGTTTTGATTGGCAACACCGGCTTTTCTTTGCGTCCGACTACTTTGACCAGTTGTACGAACTAGCGGTGCAATTGATCAAAGATGGCAAAGCTTATGTAGACAGCCTGAGCGAAGAAGAAATTCGTGAATACCGTGGCACTGTGATGGAACCGGGCAAGGAAAGCCCCTATCGCAATCGCTCGGTGGAGGAGAATCTAGAACTCTTCGACAGTATGCGCGCCGGCGAATTCCCGGATGGTGCCCATGTGCTGCGCGCCAAGATCGATATGAGCGCGCGCAATATGAAGCTGCGCGACCCGCTGCTTTTTCGCATTCGCCACGCCCATCACTATCGCACCGGCGACCAATGGCCGATCTACCCGATGTACGATTTTGCTCATCCGCTCTCCGATGCCATCGAGGGGATTACGCACTCGATCTGCACGCTGGAGTTTGAGAACAACCGCGATATCTATGACTGGCTGGTCGATAATCTCTTCCCCGCGCCGCGCCCGCATCAATATGAATTTGCGCGACTCAACCTAGATTACACGGTGATGAGCAAGCGCAAACTTCTGGCAATGGTCGAAGGTGGCTATGTCAATGGCTGGGACGATCCGCGCATGCCGACCATTGCTGGGTTGCGCCGGCGTGGGGTGACGCCCGAAGCCATCCGCGATTTTTGCGCCAAGATTGGTGTGGCCAAGACCAACAGTCGTGTCGAAATTGGTCTGTTGGAACACTGTATCCGCGATGATCTGAATACGCAGGCGCCGCGTGTGATGTGTGTGCTGCGCCCGTTGAAAGTCGTGCTTACCAATTATCCTGAAAATCAGGTGGAAGAACTGGACGCCGCCTATTATCCCTATGACGTGCCCAAGGAGGGGTCGCGCCCGGTGCCTTTTGCGCGCGAACTCTATATTGAGCGCGACGACTTCGCCGAGCAGCCGCCCAAAGGTTTCTTTCGCCTGGCGCCAGGCCGCGAGGTGCGGCTGCGTTATGCCTATATTATCAAATGCGAAACGGTGATCAAGGACGCGAACGGCGAAATTATCGAGCTACATTGCACCTATGACGCGGACTCACGCGGCGGCGCAACTGGCGATGGGCGCAAGGTAAAAGGGACGATCCAGTGGGTCTCTGCTGCCCATGCTTTGCCTGCCGAAGTGCGGCTCTATGATCGCCTGTTTCGCGTAGAAAATCCCGATGAAGGGGCCGATTTCAGGCAGCACCTCAACCCAAACTCAATCGAAATCTTGGCGCACAGCCTGATCGAGCCCAGTGTGGCCGGCGCACCAGCGGGCACGCGTTATCAGTTTGAACGCCAGGGCTATTTTATCAGCGACATCGTCGATTCAAGGCCGGGCCATCTGGTCTACAACCGGATTGTCGAATTGCGTGATTCCTGGACAAAAGCCGCACCATCCACTGAGCCGAGCGAGATCCCTGCTAAACCAGATGCTGGCAAGCCCGAGACGACAAAACCCCAAGCCAAAAGTCCGGATGAAGAGACGGCGAAGAGCAGCAAACGCACCAAAACGGAACTGCGCAGCGAGGCGCGCGCCGCGCTGCCCGCATTAGTCGCCCGCTTAAATCGTTACACCAGCGAACTGGGCCTTTCGTTTGAAGATGCCGACATTCTTACCGGTGATCCAGCCACGGCCGACTTCTTTGAAGCCGCGCTGGCCACGCATAATAACCCCAAGACTGTGGCCAACTGGGTCAACAACGAGGTCTTGCGCGAGGTAAAGGATAACCCGATCACCACCTTGCCCTTCAACGGTGCGGCGTTGGGCGCGTTGGTCGCCTTGGTCGATAACAACACCATTTCCAATACCATTGCCAAAGAAGTTTTTGCCGAGATGCTTAAAAATGGCGGCGATCCGCAAGCCATTGTGGAGCGCAAAGGGCTAAAACAGGTGACGGACCCCGATGCGCTGGTGCCGATTATCGACAAAATTATTGCGGCCAATGCCGACAAAGCGAACCAATATCGCGCCGGTAAGACGGGCTTGCTCGGCTTCTTTGTGGGCCAAGCCATGAAAGAGAGTGGTGGCAAAGCCAGCCCCCAATTGGTGCAGGAATTGGTGCGGGATAAGTTAGGGTAAAGCATCGTGATGAGCCCTTTCCATCAATTGTTCACATGCCCAGGTACAATGGGGCGGCAACAAGTTAGCCAAGGCTGGCCTCTTTGAGCGCACACGCCATGCGATTCGGTTATCTGCTGCTGCTTGTCCTGGCCCTCGCCCTCTTTATCTGGGGGGCTGAGCGCCAGGCGCAACTCGTCAACACCGATATGAATCGCATGGATCAGGATGCCTATCGCGACTATACGATCAAACTTGCCGAGAGCCATTATACCTATACGGGTGATCGCAATCGGATGCCTATCTATCCGCTGGTGATGTCGTTGTTTCATCAGGATGGCATGACCGAAGAAGCTTTCTTCGCCCTGGCCAAACAGGTGAATATTGCCATCACGATCCTGGTGTTGGGGGCTACCTTCTATCTATTTCGTCGGTATGCATCGGCATTGGATACACTGGTGGCCGTGTTGGTGGCAGCTTTTACGATGTTCGTCTACAAGGCGCCTTTTTTTCAAGCGGAGACGCTCTTCTACGGCCTGAGTTTTGGGTTGTTTGTGCTGATGCTCGAACTGATCCGGCGGCCACGTTGGCCGCTCGCTGCCGCGGCTGGATTGGTTGGCGCGCTGGCGCATCTCACCAAAGCTTCTGTCTTGCCCGCGATTGGGTTGTGTTTGGCCTGTTTGTGTCTGCGGGCGGTGGTCCTCTTCTGGCAACGGCGCGCTAATTCTTCTCAGGGCAAGCCAACTATTCATCCGTCTTGGCGTAGCGTCGTCGCCCCGCTGGCTTGTGGCGTGATTTTTCTAGCGGTCTTCCTGGTTGTGCTTTTTCCCTATATTCAGACCAGCAAAGCGCGTTTTGGTCACTACTTTTACAATGTGAATTCTACGTTTTATATCTGGTACGATTCTTGGGACGAGGTAAAAGCGGGCACGCGCGCCCATGGCGATCGGCTTGGCTGGCCCGACATGCCCGCCGAGCAACTGCCGAGCCTGGGCAAATATCTCCGCGAACATACGGTGCGCCAAATTGGCGAACGCTTCTGGCAGGGTCTTGTCCTGATTCGGGATATGACCTTCGCTTCGTATGGTTATGCACTCTTTCTGCTGCTCTATCTGTTTTTCGTTGCGCTGGTCATCTGGCAGAACAGGGCGCACTTTGCGCGGCAATTTCGGCGCGCTGACTGGCTTATTTTGCTCTTTTTTGTCAGCGCCTATTTTGTCGGTTATTTGCTGAGTTATGCCTGGTATATTCGCATCGCCTATGGCAACCGATTTGTGCTCACCTTGTTTCTGCCGGCCTTGTTTACGCTGGTTTGGGTGCTCGCTTATGCCCAGCGCCAGCACCAGACGTTTACCTTCTGGCATAAAAAGCTGCCACTGACAACGGTCAGCTATGGGATTGCCGGCGCGCTTATCGTCTATCTGGTCGCCGTCTTTCCCCAGCAAGTGGCGACAATGTTTGGTGGTTTTTAAGGGTAAACGCTGTTATAGTAGAGCTATTTAATTCACGTGCCAGTGGTAATGCTTGACCCCTCCCTCCCTTCTTTTGCAGGGGCGGAGAGAAGTCATCTTCCCTAATCTACAAGGAGCTGCCCAAATGCCCGATCTCGCTGCTATTACATCCGTCGCCATCTACCCTTCGATTGGCATTGCTCGTGTCGGCAATAGCCCAACCGACTATTTCTTCGGGCCAGAAGTGCCAGGTCCGCATCCCAAAGATCCGGGTAATTTTCGCGATGCCCAGGGCCGTATCAAGCGGCAGGCGGCGCGTTTTAGGGTCTATGGGCTCAATGCGAATGGTGAAATTGTCAAAGAGATCACCGCCGACGATGGCGAGATCACCTGGACCGTGCAAGTCGCCAATAAAAAAGCGGCCTGGTACGATTTTAAGCAAGCCTTCGACATTCCTGCTTCGCAGGGGAAGGTGCTGGGATTGCCAGCCATCGCCTCGAACCGTCGCAATCCTGGTTATGGCGGCGTCTATCGCAAACAATTGGCCATTGATCCCGGCGCCCGTTCGATCAGTGGGCGCACCATCAATGCCGATGGCGCAGCGGCCCAATACGCGTTTGGCACCGGCAAGTTTTTTACCAAACAAGTCTATTTAGGGGAGCTGCGCACCGACGACAAAGGCAATCTGATTTTCCTCGGGGGCCGCGGGGTTTCCGCTTCCAGAGCGGGCGAACCGATCGTGGCCTTTGCCAACAACAATGGTTGGTATGATGACACCTCCGACGGGCCGGTGGATGCAACCGTGAAGATCAACGGGCAGGTATTGCAAGCAACGGGCGCGTGGGTGATCGTCGCGCCACCCAATTATGCCCCGGGTGTTCCGGCTATCGTCACGGGGTATGATCTGATCTTCGAAGCGGCCACGAAGTTAAACCCTGGTTTGAAACCGGCAAAACCGGCCTTTTTCAAACATATCTATCCTTTGTTAAAGCGCTTTACGCTCAACCAATGGGTGAATGGCGGCATGGCGCGTGATTTTGGCTGGGGTAGCACCAACGACTTTACCCGGCCCGAGCTGATTGCGCAACTGAGCAACCCCAGCGATGCCAGCCGGCCGTTGCGCCAGGCGCTGTTTGCTCGCTTCCGCAATCCCAACTATCAGGTCAAGCAGCCCGATGCGTTGCCCCCTTTCTACGGGGATGGCACCTCGTTCAACGTCAATACGCGCGATCCGCGCGAGTGGATGGCGGTCTTAGAGTTGCAATATGCCTGGCTGGCGCAATGGGCGGCGGGAGATTTTGTGGTTGACGCGCCGCCCCCGCTGAAAAGTTGGGATGCGATGACGCCCGCCGAACGCGCGTCCGCGTTGGATCAAGCGGTTCTCGACGAAACGATTGGGGGGCCTTTTCACCCCGGCTGCGAATTCACCTGGCCAATGCGCCTGCCCATGATGTATGCGACGCCCTTCCGGATCAAACGGCGTGCCAAGCCCGAGCCGGATTGGGGCGCGCTGCTCACCTATGCGATTGCGTTGAAAGCCGGCGGCCCGCTAGATGGCAGCGGTCCAGGCGACATTTCGCGCTGGATGGCGATTCCCTGGCAAGCGGACACGGCGAGTTGCCTCTCGGCCTATCCTTTTGGCGCTTACTTCCGAGATTATCAGCCGACGTTTTGGCCTGCCCGTGTGCCAAACGATGTGATGACCCAAGAAAACTACCAGATTGTGGTCGATCCCAAGCGCACGAAGGCTGAAAAAGATACCGCCTTCAGCTTGGCCGCTCGGCGTAAATGGCTCAGAAATATTGCCTATACGGCCACCCTGCCCGCTCGCCTGTTGAACAACCGCCAAGCGATGGTCACCTTTTTGCAACAATGGGACAAGATCGCCATTGTCACGCAGCAGCCCGGTCCACCAGCGCCCAGCCCCTTTCCGTCTGAACTGTGGGTGGAAACCGGTCGCCTGCTTCCGGTCACACGCGCGCTGGCCGCGGCGACCCCTGCCGCTACTGAAAGCGACATTTTGCCCACCAGTGATGTCGCACCGCTCGAAGACGACTCTTGGGCCGAAGAAAACCCGATCACGTTGCGCTAGACTTTTTCTTGGGCGGCGGACGACGAAAACTGTCGTCCGCCGCAGGTTTAATGAGCGTCAAATCCGCGCGAGGCTGGCATGTATGATGCAGTAATCATTGGCGGTGGTCCTGCTGGTTTGGCCACCGCTATTATGTTGGCGCAGCTGGGCCACCGGGCCTGTGTATTGACGCAGGCCGCCGCAACAACCGACAAGATTGGGGAAAGTTTATCGCCTACGGCCAACCCGATCCTGCAACAGTTGGGCGTTTGGGCGCGTTTTCTCGCTGGCCAGCATCGCCCCTGTTTTGGCAACCAATCAAGTTGGGGTGGCCCTCAACTCGATGCCTACGACTTTATCAACGATCCGAATGGGCATGGTTGGCACCTCGATCGCCGTTTATTTGAACAGCAACTGAAAGAACGCGCGACTGCCCTGGGGGTAGCGTGGCGGGCGCCAGCCACGTTGACACAAGCGCTTCTGATCGATCCTCAATCCACCGCCGCGTATTGGCAGCCGCGCCAGTTGGTTTGCCCGCCGCCAAGGCGCGCACCGGTTGTATGAAGACCGCCAAGTTGCCCTCGTGGCTTTCCTCGAAGCGCCCAGCGCCAGCTTTGTCGATTCTACCAGCCTGGTGGAAGCGGTTACGGATGGTTGGTGGTATTCGGCGCTTTTGCCCGATCAGCGGCTGGCCACCAGCTTTATGACCGATGCAGATTTACATCCGCGCCGTTGGGTGACCACTCCCGCCGGTTGGCAGACCTTGTTACAGCAGACAATTTATACGAACCAACGGGTGCGCGAGCATGGATATAAGCTTGCTTCAAAGCCTCTCTTCGTTGCGGCGGACAGTGGACGGCTTGATCGCTTGTGTGGTGACCAGTGGGTGGCGGTGGGTGACGCTGCGCTGCGCTATGATCCACTTTCGGCGCATGGGCTTACGCTGGCGCTGGCGGGTGGGCGTGATGCCGCGCTGGCCATCACCGCGCAACTAGCCGGTGATCAGGCTGCGTTGGCGCAGTATGCGGCACGACTGACCGCGGCTTATGATCAATACGCAACGATGCGCCAAGCCTATTATCGGGCCGAAACTCGTTGGCCCACGACGCCCTATTGGCAGCGGCGTCGCGGGCTTGCTTGATCTGTTTGTTTAACGGGCGACAAGCGGCAGATAGACGCGTGGCAAGAGTGGCGGATTACTGACCTTTGCCACCAATTGGCTAAAGGCACTCAGGATATCGAAACTACTGAACTGGCAATGCCCATAGGCTTGGACTTGAATATGGCTGTAGAGTGGACCTCGATTGGCCGCATCCACTTTGGCTTGATAGAGATCGGCCTGGTGATAAGGGACAATCGGGTCGCCAGTGGTGTGCATCGTGATCAAAGGCACATCGAGCCTGCCGGTGGTTTCATACCCTGCCGCCATGTTTGTCAAGGCAAGGTCATTGGCGGTAAACCGAGCGACTGATTGATTCAGGGTTGGATCGTCGGCTGAACCTGTGTAATTGTGCGCCTGATTGGTGAATGGCTGGCCACCTAGTTTTGTACTGGCGTCATTGGTCGCAAAAATATTGTACCAAAGAATATCACCGATCGTTTGGGTCTTGTTGGCAGGATAATTTTGCTGATAGGCTACTGCCAGCAATTGATCAACTTTCGCCGCGTTTGCTGGATCTGTGATGACCGGTAGGATGGTGTTGGAATAGGTGCTCGTCTCCCAAGTGTCAAGCAAATTTGTGGGTACATCCACCGGGCTACCGGGAATCAGCCCGGGAAAAAAGTAATCAAATAGCACCCGAAAATCACCAAAATAATTAGTCTGTTCGGTAAAACTGCCATACGGTCCACACATGGCTAATCCACCATTAAATAGATCGGGATGCTGTTCGAGCGCGATGGTCGTAATCAGTCCACCCTCAGAAACACCCACCAGTAGAACCTTTTGGGGGGCTGGGTATTTTGTCTTAAAGATCGCCACAACATCGATCAGATCTGCAATCCCTTGTTGCACAGCCAGCCCATTGGTGCTGTAGCCGCTTGTGGCAAAGGCGTAGTTGCGCTCGGTCACCGTGTCGGCCACAGAGATGTTGCTGCCTGGCAATTTCATCTGCGCTTCAGGAATGCCAATCGGCTGATTGGGTGCAACATAGCCATGTGCATAGACAATCAGCATACCATTCCACTGCGCAGGCATGCAGATGCGATAGGTTGCGCCACTGGTTTGGGCGCCGTCCTCACAAGCCAAAGGCGTGGCCGGCGCCTGTACGGTCGTGGACTGGGCCTGCACGGTATGATAGGGTAATAACAACGCAAGCAGGCTGAGCATGATATAGACATTTCGATAGTGAGTTTTCAAGGGCTTCACCTTTTGGACAATTCACTGGCTGGGCAAATAGACAGACCTGACAGGTTTTCTGTCAGGTCTGTCTATTTGCTGATTATGTGATTAGTGTATCACGCAATATCGGTTATCTGCGAATTATTGGCATGCGAATCCGATAGCTTATCGTCAGGGCAAAGGGTGGCGGCGTCACTTCACCCATTGCACCCACTGTAATTGCGATTGGTGCTTGCGATGTTCCTTCGACCCCAGCCGGGAATAGGACTGTAATCTGGTAGTTGCCGGCTCGCACCCCACCAAAATGGTAGACCCCGTCACTGTCGGTGGTCGTGCGTCGCTCGGCGTTGTTGCCTGCTACGGTCGCCGCTTGGCTGTTGGTGGCCACATCTGTGAGGATGACAATGGCATGGGGCAGGCCTGGCTCGTCGCTATCCTTTTGCCCGTTGGCATTCTTGTCGTTGTAGATAATCCCTGTGATGGACCCTCGTGCATCACTCGTAGCGACATTGATCATCACGGTGGCGGTGTTCGAATCAAGCTGCCCATCGTTGACCTTGAAGGTAAAGTTGTCGATCCCCGCAAAACCGGCCTCGGGGGTGTAGGTGAGATCGGGGGCTGTGCCGCTTAATACCCCGTGGGCTGGATTGCTGACAATGCTATAGGTCAACGGATTTTCATCCGCATCAGACGCCGTGAGCGTAATGCTTTTGGGGGTCTCTTGCACAGTGATTGCGTTCTGGTTATTGGCAATGGGTGGCGTGTTGCCGATAAGGTCATCCGTCACATTAATCAAAATGGTGGCCGTGTTTGAATCAGCCTGACCATCATTGGCCTTAAACGTGAAGCTGTCTCCACCCGTATAATCAGGATTAGGTCTGTAGACCAGCTTTGGGGCTGTGCCACTGAGCGTGCCATGCAGCGGTGTGGTCAACACGCTGTAGGTGAGTAGATCCCCATTGTCGTCTGATGCCGTCAGAACGATATTGCGCGCCATGTTCTTTTGCAGCGTAACATTCTGCTGATGGGCCACAGGGGCTACTGCGGTCGAGATTACTTGAATGGTGATGGTGGCAAGCCCAGAAAAATTATTGCCGTCATACACTTGAAAGGTAAAGCTGTCTGTGCCCGCAAAACCTGGTTTGGGAGTGTAGCGCAGGTTCGGCGCAGCGCCACTCAGATCGCCGTGCGCAGGCGCTCCACCCAGGATATAACTTAGTGGGTCGTCTTCGGCATCAGACGCCGTGAGTGTAATATTGAGCGAGGTATTGCGGGCCACGGTTACGTTTTGATCATCCGCGACCGGCGCTTTATTCGCCGTGGGCACATTGGGCTTGACCAGGATCCTGACCGTGGCCACGTTGGAGTTTGCTTGACCATCGTTCACAATAAAGGTAAAGCTGTCGTTGCCAATAAAATCTGGTTTAGGCGTATAGATCACGTTGGGGCCTGTCGCCGTCAATGTGCCACTAAGCGGTTGATTGACGATATAGGTCAGTGCATCGTTTTCCGCGTCGGACGCCGTCAGCGTGAGCACCAGCAGTCTGTTTTTTATGGTGAGCGTATCCTGCGAGTTTGCCACCGGGCTTGTATTGAGCGGACTAATCGCGAGGTTAATGGTGGCGACGTTAGAATCCGCTTGACCATCGTTGACCTTGAAGGCAAAGCTGTCGGCGCCTGTGTAATCCTGCGTTGGCGTATAGATTAAGTTTGGCGCGACGCCGCCCAAAGCACCGTGGGTTGGATTGCTCAACAAAATATAGCTAAGAGGGTTGCTATCAACATCCGAGGCTGAAAGCGTAATACTCTTGGCGGTGTTGCGACTTGTGGACACATTCTGATCGTTGGCAATGGGCGGCGTATTCGGGGGCTGGCTGGGCGCCACTGTAATGCTGATCGTGGCGACGTCAGAATCGTCCTCCCCATCGTTAACCTTAAAGGTAAAGCTATCTGCGCCCGTATAATCACTGTCGGGGGTGTAGGCTGGCTGGTCGGTCCCACTGTTGCTTAGCGTGCCATGCGTCGGGTTGCGGACAATGCTATAGGTCAACGCATCGCCATCGGCATCCGACGCCGACAGTTGAATGACGGTTGGTGTGTTGTGGCCAATATTGACACTTTGATTGTTGGCGACTGGCAAGGCATTGACTTTGAGCGTGTAAACTTGTTCTCCACTCAGGCCATTGGCATCGATCGCACGCAAGGTAAAGCCATAGATGCCCCCCAAGGTTGGTGTACCGCTCAGCGCACCAGGCGCCGCAATCAGATTTAGGCCATTGGGAAGTCCACCACTGGTGAGCAGCAAGCTTGGTAGGGTCGGCGTATAGTTTTCGGCGGTGGTGCTGATCAACTGCGTGTAGGCCAAACCGACTTTGGCAACTGGTAAAACGACCGGGCTCAAGGCCAGTTGTGGGGCTTGACCGTCAGCATTGTTGCCCCAGCAACTGACCGTGCCATCGCTACGAATGCCACAAGTATGCAAGTCGCCAGCGCTGATTTGGATAAAAGAACCCGCTGGTGGCGATGCCTGCTCTTCGCCGTTGTCACCCCAACAGACAACGGTATTGTTGCTTCTGATGCCACATGTGTGGGCCGACCCAGCGCTCACCTGGATGAAGGCGCCCGCTGGTGGCGATGACTCGTCATCATCATTAGTGCCCCAACAATTGACTGTGTTGTCCGTCTTGATGGCACAAGTATGCGAACCTCCCGCACTGATCTGTTTAAAGCTGCCCGATGGTTTATTTAATTGCTCATCGTCATTGTTGCCCCAACAGCTAATGTCTCCATTGCTTTTAATGGCACAAGTATGATAGTCGCCAGCGCTAATCTGGGTGAAAGTGCCACTTGGCTTATCGAGCTGGTCATCATCATCGTTGCCCCAACAACTGATTTTATCGTCACTTTTGATGCCGCAACTATGCAGAGAGCCGGTCGTGACTTGTTTGAAATTATCGTTGGGGGGCGTCGATTGGCCTTCACTGTCATCGCCCCAGCACACAACTTTGTTATCGCTTTTGATCGCACAGGTATGAAATTCGCCAGTACTCACCTGCGTAAATGTACCAACGGGGGCTGTGCTTTGCCCATCATCGTTGTTGCCCCAGCAACTGGCCGTGCCGCTGCTTTTTACCTCGCAGGTAGAATCATTACCGGCACTCAGCGCAGCGATGATGTCCGTCGGTCGATTCGGTGAGGGATCCGCTGCTCGTGCCACGGATGGTCCAAACCAGATGGCGATGATGGCAATTAGGGCCGCTGTAAAAATGACAGTCCGACGAAGCTGTCTATGAGCGAGTAGCATCTTAAATGAATTGAGCATTTGGGACCTCTTCTACACTTAGATAGGGGCAGGGGCGCGTGCAAATTGCACATTGGTGGTTGCATAACACAAGAGTACAAAGGATGGGAGAGCGATAGCCCATTTAATCAGTTGAAAGCTTATGGGGAGCAAATTGATCTACCCTAGATAGACCCAGCATAATATGTTACTGCGAGCATGATGGTTTATGAAGATGAGCAAAATCACATAAACAAAAATCACAAAAATGATTACGTAATTTTGCTTAGGTAATTTACAATTATATTAATATACTGGCTTAAATTAAAAAAGTCAACTTAAATTGTTCTTGTAAGCTTTCTTTTTACTTACAATTCTTGCGCAAGTCAATAATATGCGCTAGTTCTGATCAGAACGAGCGCACGTAACAGCTTTAGATAAGAGCTTGTTTGAAAAGTAATCGCGGCCATTGAAGTCATGCGCTACTTTGTTTGGCTTGGCCGTGCCGATCGGGCGAGGTTTAGCAACAGTTGCTGCGACTTTAGTTACCGGTTACAAAAGTCAACCTTCGTCGCTGAGATTCTTTAAATAAATTTCTACAGTAAAAATTGGGCAAGACAAGCCAAAACAACAATATGCATCGTCTGATCGACCATGAGCTGCACAAACTTCAACTCACTCTGCCGAAAAAATTGCACCCAGCGTTGTGCCAGACTTGTCGCGTCGATTAGCCAATGGGAGAGCAGGATAAACAAGCTAAAAATAAAATAAGGGGGGTGGGTCGCATTTTGTGAGGCCGTGAGCCAGAGTGAACCGAGCGCAGTCAACGTGTATGTTATACAATGTACGGCAATCGCTGGATTGATGAGGCCAGTCTGTTTATGACGCGCCATCCAATCATTTTGTAACATCCAATCACCAACTAGATGAGCAACGAGAAGCCAGGTAAAAGTAGTCATGGTCTTAATCATTGACGCAGTGTGGCTGGCGAGTATAGCGGCGGGCGCTAGGTGATCCAGCAAGGATTAATATTTGTAGTAGGTTAAAATGGCGTGTGCACTACTTGCTAAATGGTTCTTGGCAACAACCGTATGTATAACCGATAATTTATCTTAGCAGATTTAGGCCGTAAGCGCCATCCTTTCCAATATATTAATGCTGTGATCTATAACACAACCACCTTGTGATCCATTCTACAGTTCGTCTATACAGCCGCGCACATACACCTACCCTGAGAAAATGTAGGCTTAAGGAGATAAGTTATGCAAGATAAGACGCCACAAGACAAAACGGCCGCTCGCCGTATCGCAACCCTAAAGGATATTCCATTATTTGGTGGGCTAACTGACAAAGAGCTAGTAACTATTGTTGATGATCTTCGTCGTAAAGAGTATGGGAAAGATGAATTAATTTTTCGCCAGGGCGACGAAAGCCGCGAAGTCTACATTATTCTGAAAGGCAAGGTGCGGATTTACCGCATTAGCCCGGCGGGTAATGAGACAACAACCGCCATTTACTCAACGCATGACATCATTGGCGAATTCGCGGCGTTGGACAATCAACCGCGTTCGGCTACCGGCAAGGCGATCAGCCCCGTCACCTTGTTAGCCATGTCGCAAGAGCGCTTTTTGTATCACCTGCACGCATCCGCCGTCATGGCCCTAGACCTAGCCCGGCTCATCGCCCAGAAATTGCGCTGGCGCACCGCCTATGCCGAATCAATTGCCCAGTATGATGCGGCTGGCCGCTTATTGCATATCTTGTTAGAAAATACCACCCGCTTTGGCGAAACGCTAGAGCCTGGCAAGCGTTACATCCTCGACCTGGCGCTTAACCAAAGCGATCTGGCTTCGATGGTGGGCGCCCGACGTGAATGGGTGAACCGGATTTTGAGTGACTGGCGCAAACGCGGGTTGTTGGATTATGACAATGGCGTCATCACCATTCTCGATCTGCCCCGCGTCCAGGCCGAACGCGATAGCCGCATTGAAGCCAACCGCACCAGCACCGATTGGTAGATTTTGCGTGACACGAGCCTGTAACTCGTGGGGCGCGGTGCGGATTTATCACACACTGCGCAAAGCAGACAAGAGAGGAAGCCATGAATCGCAACCGTATTGGGATGGCGCTATTCGTCACCGTCACCGTTTTTTTTGCGCTGTTTGGACCAAACACGGCTAAACGTCTGTTGGCACAGTCCTTGCCACCCACTGTTACTATCCCCAATGATGCTGCCGCTGTTAAGCTGGATGCGAATTGCGAAGAATATGCGCATGCCGCCATCCTCACATTTAATGATGCCTTTGTCGGATCAGATCGACGGGCTGTCGTCTACTTGAAACACGACGCGGATAACATCTATATCTGTATTCAAGGTTCGCCGGGGACTTTCCGCGAGCGATTTTTTGGCGTCTATCTGGATACCGAGAACCGGCGTGCGCAAGTGCCCGAAAAAGAGGATCTCTTCTTGCGCGTACGGGTGACTGATACATTGATGAGCACGCTCCAAGGCACAGGCATCCCAACCAGCCCCTATGCGTCGTTCAATTTGCGGCCTGGGCTCTGGGAAGCCGCCTCTGCCTCCAATAATTCGGGTGACACGGCGGAATATCGCATTGCGCGGGACTTGATCGCGTCGGCCTGTAGCACGCCATTTGGTCTGGCTGTCCATCATCAATGGGTGCGCGAGGTGAGCGACGACTATGGCTACCCCAGTAACCGGGCCTATAGCTCACCCTTGCAATGGATTCAGGCGACGTTGGCCAATCCCCGCTGCATTCGGGTTGTCTCCGATCGTCCGGCGCCCAATACCCCAGCGGCCAGCGCCACCCTCTATCGCACCCAAGATCGGGCTGTCTTTAATGTGAACAATGATGGGTATGTGATTCACGGCCATGAACTGGCCGATGGTGCGACTTTGTGGGCTACGTTGCCCGTCACCACAACCGGCAATGCCACCGTTTATTATACAAGCGGCGATCCGATTGTGGTCCGCGCCGCCGCTTTTGACCCCACCGGCTACATGACGATAACGGTCAGCGCACAAAAGCCATTGATGGTGCACGATTTGAATATTTCGGCGCAGTGGTATGTCGAAGGCGATCCGGCGCGCGCCGCTTGGCTAAGAGAGAGCCTCGTAAATGCCGCCCACTACCTTTACGCGTTTACTAATGGCCAGTTTACACTGGGTAAAGTGCGCATTCAGCAGAGCTATGACGGCTGGGATGCGACCAACTTAAAATTACATGTCAACAATGTGTTTCAACCCAGGGCTGTGATTGGCGGTTCAGTGCTAACGGACACGGTTGATCTGTCGCCCACGGTTGCCATGACCTATACCCCAGGCAATATCTACATGGGGTCGGCCTGGAATCGCTTTGGGACGCCGCCCGATCAGCCGGTGACCGTGGATGGCACAGTTGTAGCGCCGGCCACGTTGGCCAACGACTGGTCATTGGCGCTGGCGCATGAACTCAGCCATTATTTGCTCTATCTCTTTGACACCTATACCGGCGTTGATGGCAAGGCCAGCCAAGCATTGGCAAAAGTCTGCACCGGTTCGGCCATGGGCGATGTATACGAACCGGGCAATCAGGGATACATTGCCGATTTTGCGCATTGGGATACACAATGTCAAGCGACCGAGGCTTACCATACCCTCCAAGGCCGCACCGAATGGGCCACCATCCACCTTTGGTATCCGTGGACGATCATCCCCAGCCAATTTGTGAATGGACCCGCCACGCCACCGGTTAATTTGACTAGTGTTACCTTTATTGCGCCCAGTACGCCACCTGGCACCTTAGCCGCTAGCCAGATTTTTACCATGACCTATCAGGATGGTGAACTGAGTTCCGGCGAAGCACGGGGCTTTATCCTGCGCAACGATCAGGTGTATGAACAGGGCAAACCAGCCAAAAATGCCACCCAAATCGCCTTGATAGATGCTGAACTTGGCGACCGGCTCTGTGTCTACGACATCAATGACCACGCGGAAAACAGTGAGACGCCGCGTCATCAATTTGGCTGTGAGGTGATCAAGCCCAACGACGCTGAATTGGTCATGACCAAGAATACGGCTTGGGGGCCAGTGGTGAAACTTGAGCAGACCGGGCCGCAACAACTGACGATTGCGTTGACCCAACCGTTGACCGCGCCGATCAGCACGGCGATTAAGATCCAACTTTACCCAGAAAATGGGGTTGCTTTTGCCCCACTTACGCTAACCGATAACAACGGCGTTTATCAGGGTGTGATTAATTTGCCAGAAGTTGTACCGCCAGTCTACGCCCAGATTTGGGTGGATGAGACAACCGCCGACCCACTCACGCGACGTGAAGTGATGGTGGATCGGGGCACGGGGGGGAGTGGGGCGTTTGGGCCGGCCAAGGCCTTAGGTGGTGTTTTTGTCAGCTCTTCGGATGGCAACGCCAGCTTCGAGAGCGATCAGCCCCTGGACCTCGGTCCTGGCGAATCGATCGCCTGGCAAAGCATGCCCGGTACACCGCCACTACCACTTGGCAAGAGCATTATTGGCCAATCCTATCGTCTCGACGCCTATCCCACTTCGCTGGTGGTGTCCGGTACGATTCATATTCAATATGAAGATGTCGCCAGTCTGTTACAGGCGGCTCGTGTTGGCCAAAATAGCGCCAGCAATGTGGCCCTTTACTTTTGGGATGGGGGCAGTTGGCGAGCGTTGGATACGACGCTGATCACACCGGTGAACGCGGCCGATGGCATCAAACTGGCCAGCGCACCAAGCCAGGGCGTTGGGGTCTATGCGGTGCTACTGGAATCCAGCGCGCAACAAATTTTCTTGCCGCTGGTTCAGCGCCGGTAACGAAAAACTTTTAGCCGCCTAACATACAGCCGCGATCCGCTGATGACCAGCGGATCGCGGCTGTATGTTAGGCGGCTAAATCATCGCTTTGCATTGTTCGGACAATTTCGAGGTTGTAAGCGATATTTTCTAAATAGGACTGGCGCATCGCGGCATCGGAAATTTTTCCTGCTTGCGCCATCAGCAGATGGTGCGCCGCCTGTAGGGCCTGCTGGGCGCGAACTGTTTCACCCATTGTTTGTAAAACTTCAAAACAGGTCCAATAATCACGGTGTGGAAAATCTGGCCCTTCCCCGTGGCATTCGTCTAAAATATTCAATGCTTGATGGGCATAATCTAGCGCTTGTGCTTGATCGCCTAGTGCTAGATGCGCCGCCGCCAGGGTGGTCAGATTGGTTGTGGTCGATAACACCAGATCTAGGGTTGTAAATTTTTTGAGTGAGTCGTTGGCGCGTTGAATGGCTTCGTCAAAGCGTTTAGCCCGCATACTGACCATCGCCAGATCACTCAAGTAGATCGCCTCTAGATTCACGTCCCCTTGTGTTTGGGCAATGAATAATCCGTTGGTCAATATCTCTTCTGCGCCAGCCAGGTTGTTTTGGTCGCGCAATACCTGGCCCAAGTTGCAAAGAATATACGCTTGTCTAGCTTCGTCGCCAATCGCTTTGCTCAGCGATAGACCGTGGTTTAGACACTCTTGGGCTTTTTCTAAATTGCCGACCATAAAATATAAGATCCCTAATTCATTCCAGATCAGTGTCTCCCACCAGCGGCTATTCATCACCTGATGGATTTTTAACGCTTCATGTAACATCGGTTCTGCTTGGCTATGATCACCGATATAACCTAACCCCTGGGCCAGACTTAATAAGCTGGCGCCTACACCGGCTCGATCGCCAATCGCTTGGCGGATCGCCAAAGATTCTTGGTAATAGCTGATCGCCTTATGATAATTACGGCGGAGCAGCTCTACATGGCCTAATGCATTGAGGGCTTTCGCTTCGTTTTGACGATTGGCTTGCTGGCGGTTCAACGCCAGGTCTCGCTCAAACTGCACCTTGGCCTCATCATACTTGCCTTGTTGGCGATAGACCAGCCCCAGCCCATAGCGCGCTTCGGCTTCTTCCTCGCGAAATTGTTCGCCCGCCTGGATCACGCCTAGCGCGGCCTGATAGGCCTGGCCCGCCGCCTCATAATCGCCTTGCCGCCAGGCAATCATCCCTAGCCGAGCAAAACAGCGCGCCTCGCCAGCGAGATCGCTGCCTGTCTGGGCCAAGGTTAGCGACCACTGAATCACGGATTGAGCTTGCGTATAGTCACTAATCGCCTCATGATAGTCACCCCATAAGAGCGCGGCTTCAAATTCGCTGGCATCGGGCACTTGGGCCAGTTGCTCGAGCGTTGATCGCTCCTCATCGCGCCGCCCCAAAATATGCAAAATTTCAATTTTGGCCCTCAGCCACGACCAACGTTGGTCTAGGAGGAGGGCGCGGTTAAAGTAATTGAGCGCGGTTTCATTGGCATAATCGTGCTGCGCACGGTTACCGGCTACTTCTAGATATTGTAGCGCTTTGCGGCGTACATCCCAGCGGCGCAAGTCGGCGTTGTAGAAGTGGAAGGCCAAATCTTCGATCTTGTCGGGCTGTAATTCTTCTAGCACGGTGGCAACTGCCCGGTGTAGTTCGTGCAACTGATCTTCCAGCAAGGTTTGGTAGACGACTTCCTGCGTGATATTGTGTTTGAAAATATAGCTGAGCTGGGGCGCAGGCCGCTCAATCCGGGCAAAATCTCGGCGCAACAAAGTTTCCATCTGTTGCGCCAACAAAGCGATATCACGCTGCACCGGATGGGCCTTTTCCAGCAGTTCATAGGTGAAGACCCGCCCGATCACGCTGGCCACCTTCATGGTCAATTTTACTGGCTCAGGCAGCCGATCCAGACGCGCCAGCACAATCCCGTGGATCGTCGTAGGGATGCCCAGTTCAACGGCCGCCAGCGGCGCATCGGGGGGGACGCGCCATTCGCCATCGATCTGGCTTAGACAGTCGGTATCGCGCAAGGTGTTGACCAACGCCGGCGCTAAAGTCCAGCTGTTTTCCACGGAGATCAAGTGGTTGGCATCAATCAAGGCGTCGATCAGCTCTTCTGTGAAAAAAGGGTTGCCTTGGGCTTGGGCTTGGATCAAAGACAACGCGAGCGGTGAGATTGCGCCACCTAAGCGATTGTACGCAAGGGCGGCCACCCCTACTGGGGAAAGTTCTTCTAGAATGAGGTGGGTCTGGTTGGGGAGCGCGGCAATTTCAGTCAAAAAGGGATCGTTGTCGCGCGTGGGTGGCCGATGAACGAACATCAGCAAAATGGGCGCGCTGGTAATCACTCGCGACAAGGCTAATAAAATGCCTTGTGACGCTTCGTCGATCCAATGGATATCTTCGAACAAAAGTAACAAGGTTTGCTGGCGTGCGCGCGTTTGGACAATTTCAATCGCCAAGCTGATTAAGGCTTCTTGGCGTAGGCGGGGATCAAAGGCGGCCGTCGTTGGGTTGTCTGGAATGGGCAGGCCGACAAGTTCGCCAAGCAGTGGCATCCGCAGCAACCAAGAGGGGTTCATCAGGTTGATGGCCGCTTCAATTTGGGCAATTTGCGCCAGTTCACTTTGCGGCGCTGGTGTTGCTAATCCAAACAATACCCGCGCAATTTGGCGGCCCGCAAAATAGGCAATATCTTGGCTGGTGCTCTGGCAGGCTGCCACGGCAATTTCCAACCCGCGGGCGCGCGCCTGCTCGATAAAATTAGCGGTCAGATGGCTTTTGCCCACACCTGCGCTGCCTTCGATGCGCACGATCTGCCCCTGGCCCGCCAGCCCTGCCTCCAGCGCCTGAAGAAGGCGCGCCAGTTCTGGTTCGCGCCCCACTAACGGCGTTGCATAGAGTTTGGTTAGCCGTTCATCGGTGCGGGGGCGCGCGCCAAGCACCGCGTGGATGGGCTGTGGCTCTGGTTTACCCTTTAACCGAATGAGCCCCAGGCTGAGCAATTGGTAATCATCTGCCACCGCATCGGCGACCACCTGGCTTATTAATACTTGGCCTGGCTTGGCCTGGGTCATCAAGCGGGCGGCAATATTGGTCTCTTCGCCAAGGACGCCATAGGTGCGGCGCGTGTCACTGCCATAGGCGCCCACCCGCATTAGGCCCTGGCTAATGCCAATTTGCACGGCGGTGATAAAACTAAATTCGGGCGGCGCTGTGCGCAGCTCCAAGGCGGCTGCCACCGCTCGGGTGCTATCATCATCATGGGCAATCGGCGCCCCGAAGGCGGCATATAGATAGCTGCCCTTGTCACCCGTCGTTAACTGAATCAGACTGCCTTCATACCGCGTGATAAGCTTTTGCACCCAGCACACATAGCGATCAAGCTTGCGACCGGCCTCGCGATCCTGGTCATAATCCAGCCCTTCAAAACGCAAAAATAATGCCGTGGCTGGACGTAGTTCCGCCAGAAACCGACCCTGTTCACTCAAGAAGCGCGAATAGACGGCGGGGAGCACCCACGGTTTCACGTCGGCTTCGGGTAGACCTAAATCAAGGGTGTTTACGGCTACTGGCTCAATCGCTTGCTGAAGGGTTGTAACCGTTGCGTAACGCAGCTGTGTGACAGGGTTCGTCCGCCAGACGCCCACTGTGACCCACGGGTGGATATGGGCCAAGGTTTCCTGATCGAGCAGGACTTCGCCTTTCTGTGCCATCTGTTCGGTGGCCGCGACCCGGTCTAGTGTCGCGCCGGCCAGCACATCAATCAATTGAATGTCGGCATTCCCAACCAACATGCGTTGCACCGTGCCGGCTGCAATCGCCGTTTTGATCGCCAGGTTGACGTGCAAATTACCCTCAAGCGCCAATTGGGCAAATTCCTGCATCGCCTGTTGCATCGCTAGGGCGCTGGCTATCGCCCGTAGGATCGATGTCACCGATAGTTGCTCAGCGGTGGCCAGCGCTTCACCAAGCGGGGCTGTGGCGCCTGATTCTGCCCCAAACCAACAGGTGATAGCATCGCCACTAAAGTTGATCACGCTGCCGTCAAAGCGGTCTACGGCGGCGATCAAGACATTGTAGACGGTATTCAATTGGCGCGTTAATTCATCGGCCCCCCGCCGCGCGCCAAATTCGGCCACCAGGGCATTCGTTAAGGGCGTAAAGCCAGATATATCAGCAAAAAGCACGGTTCCTGTGGAAAATTGGGCCAGGCGTTGCTTGTGTAGCATCGCCCGGCGTCGGTCGGTCGGAATGTAGAAACTGGTGTTTTCCATCTCACTATTATACGTTGGTAATGACGAAGGATCAAAGGCTATGGTAAGAGCGTAAGGTTACAGCGCCTGATATTTTAATTAGATTAAATTGTGCTGCCAAATAGGACATTGGTACTAGGACGTGTTGACAATTAGAAAGAAAGTAAAAAAGATGATAAGCTCTGAGTAAAAACGGAGCGAAGGATGCGACGATATGAACTAGGCGACGCCGAATGGGAGCGAATCGCCCTGATGTTACCCGGCAAAGCGAGTGA
>JAPLGZ010000411.1 GCA_026389895.1 Chloroflexota bacterium
AGTCCGCTGGCGAAGGGCATGCTCACCGGCCGTTACCGCAAAGGCCAGCCGTTGCCCGACAGCTTGCGCGTCAAGTTCCTCGGCAAACAGATGAGCGACGAAAACCGGCTAGAGGCGATCGAGCAACTGATTCTCGTGGCCCAGCAGGCCGGGCTGGCACTCACCCATATGGCGCTGGCTTTCACAGTGGCGCACCCTAGTGTAACCTCGGCGATTCTCGGCCCGCGTACGATGGAGCAACTTGATGATTTACTTGCGGGCGCCGAGGTCGTTCTTTCTGATGACGTGCTAGACCAGATCGACCAGATCGTTCTGCCTGGAACTGACATCGGAATACCAGACGCGGCAGCCTACGTCCCACCGTCAATTACGCAGGCGCATCTACGCCGCCGGCCAACCGCCGAGCGAGTGGCGGCCTAACTGCAATTCATACGAAAATGACTATCCAGGAGATACTTATGCAAGACAAACGCGTCGCCCTGATCACCGGAGCCAATCAAGGAGTCGGTTTGCAGGTCGCAAAGGAACTCGTGGCCCACGGCCTCACTGTGCTGGTCGGGTCGCGCAATCTCGAAAAAGGGGAGGCGGCCGCGAAGAGCATCGGGCCGGGCGCACACGCCGTACAACTCGACGTGACCGATCAGGCTTCGATCAGCGCCGCGGCGGAGCGCATCCGCAACGAGTTTGGTCGCCTCGACGTGCTCGTCCAAAATGCAGCGATCTCGAATGCGGGACGGCGGCCCGGTGTGACCATTGAGGAGTACGCTAAGTCAACCCGCCCAAGCAACGTGTCGCTCGATGAAGTGCGCGCCGTGTGGGAGACCAACGTGTTCGGCGTCCTCGCCGTTTATCAGGCGATGCTGCCACTCCTGCGTGAGTCGCCCGCAGCCAATATCGTCAACGTGTCGAGCGGCGTTGGCTCGCTGACGGCGAACGCAGACCCGGCCTACCCCTACCACAAGATGTTCGGCCCTGTCTATCCGGCATCCAAGACGGCGCTCAACGCCATCACGCTGGCCATGATGATCGAACTGGAAGAGACCGACATCAAAATCCGCCTTGTCTCACCGGGCTTCACCAGCACGAACCTCAATAATTATGCGGGCACGCAGTCTGTCGAGGATGGCTCCCGCGAGGTGGTGCGTGTGGCGCTGCTCGGCCCGGATGACCCGACCGGCACGTTCACGCGCTGGGAAAACGTCACGATCCCGTGGTGACCGAGTAATGTTACATAATGCCGTACGCCCTACCTTTTTCAACATACATTGGAATGCCCGTTTCATGCCACTTGCCCGCTAAGCACGCTTCACGCTTGTACGTTGGCCAGTCGATCAAGCCACTCGCCGAGCAGTTGCTGCTCAGCCATCGAGAGGACGTTGGGCGCTTCGGCAAGCACGGCGTGCAAGGCCACGGCGCGCATCACCACCCGCTCTGGGCCAGGTGTTTCTTCAAGAGGTGCATCGGATGCGGTGGGGATGGTGATGGCGGTGATCACTGCCTCACGCATGGCGGTGGAGAGCTTTAGATCGCGCTCTTTGGGCGGCGTGGCGATAAGCGAGAGCGTCACCCCTTCCCCGGCCGCGGCAATGAGGCGTGCGGCATGTGGGACGCTCACCCGCAGCCGCCCTGCCTGGGCTACACGTTCGACAAGCTCGTGCAGAACCGCGTAGGCGTCGCGCCACGTTGACTCGGCGATCACAGCGTCGGGGTCGCTGCATATGAGGGTATACACGGCTGGATTCTCGAGGCCAAAGGCCACGTGCCGATCCCACCCGTGCCGCAACTCCTCGATTGGGTCATCAATTTGCGTATGGGCGACCTTCTGGCGCGTGTACTCGCCGAAGATATGGCGTGCCACGGCGTCAAGCAACCCTTGCATATCGCCGAACTGTCGGTAGATAGTAGGCGGCTGCACCCCGGCGGCGGCGCTCACCGCCCGGGTTGACACCGCTTGGCGCCCACCAGTGGTCAGCAGGTCGGCCGCCGCGCGTATGATGCGCTCCTGTACGTCCGTCATTTGCTCTGTCATGTCATCAATTATAACACAATAACGTGATAGCAATGATAACGCGACAGTGTTATCGGTTACATTACTATTATGATACCGGTGATATAATAATGTGTATATCATCGATAACATTGCCAGAGGTTGGATAATGAAAGGGAGAAAATTATGATCCTTGTAACGGGAGCTACGGGACAATTAGGGACGGCAGTCATCAAAAACCTATTGAAACAAACATCCGCTGAGCAAATCGCTGCGCTCGTGCGCGATGAAAGCAAGGCCTTGGCCTTGAAAGAACAAAGAGTAGACACACGCGTAGGTAACTACGATGATACCGCCTCGCTTGACCAGGCCATGCAGGGCATTAAAAAAGTGCTCCTAATCGCCGGAACCGATGAAGAGAAGCGCGTTCAACAACACCGGAATGTCATGGAATCTGCAAAAAAGGCGGGCGTCCAATGTATAGTCTATACCAGTCGAACGTTAAAAGATCGAAATACGGTGGTGAATCAGTTGATGCTAGGCCACTTTCAGACGGAAGATGAGATCAAAGCAAGTGGCTTGAACTATCTCATCTTTCGCAATGTTTTGTATATGGATGCGATTCCGCAGTTCGTTGGCGAGCAAGTGTATGCTACGGGTATTCACTTGCCGGTTGGTCAGGGCAGAGTTCCCTTTGCACTGCGCAGTGAAATGGGCGAAGCCATTGCCAATACACTGCTGAAACGCGACTGCGAGAACCGGACGTACAACCTGACAGGCAGCGAATCCTATTCCTTTGATGATATTGCAACCACTTTGACAAAACTGTCCGGCAAAGAGGTACCGTACACGCCTACTGCGCAAACGGCATTTGAGGCACAACTACAAGCACGCGGCGTACCCGCGGTTGCGGCGCGCAGGGTCGTGGGGTTTCTAACCGACATCAAGAACGGGCAGGAAGATGAAGTGAGCACCGATCTAGAACAGTTACTGGGGCGAAAGCCTGCATCACTTGAAGCGGGATTGAAAGCGCTATTCAAGTTGTAAGCAACCGTTCGGTGGCCGCCTGTAGGTTCATACGCCAAATCTCTACCTGCCAAAGTTGACTGACTAGTCACTCTCTGATAGACTATTGGTCATGAAGATTGGGGAGATGAAGCATGGCTAGACCGAGAAGTGACGACAAACGAAGCGCAATCATGGCGGCGGCGATCCGCGTCATTGCCGCCCAAGGGCTGGGCGCAGCGACGGCAACGATCGCTCAGGAGGCCGGCGTCTCGAATGGGTCACTCTTCACCTACTTCGAGACGAAAGCCGATTTGCTGAACCGGCTCTACGTAGCGCTCAAGGCGGAGATGGCTGCGGCTGCCCTGGACGGACTCCCGACCGAGAGCGACATCCGCACGCAGGCGTTCTATATGTGGTCCCATTGGCTGCGCTGGGCAACGGCCTACCCCGAAAAGCGTCGGACGCTTGTCCATCTCTACGTCTCGGACGATATTACGCCGGAGAGCCATCAGGCGGCGAGCCAGACAATGGCTGGCGTAGCCAAACTGCTGGAGCGGAGCCGTGCGCAGGGGCCGATGCGCGATGTGCCGCCAGCGTTCGTCGTTGCCCTGATGAACGCGCTGGCGGACGCCACGACCGACTTCATGATCCGTGAGCCGGCCAACGCAGAGCAACATTGCCGAGCTGGGTTCGACGCGTTTTGGCGAATGATAGCCTAAATTTTTTTACTCATTAATGACTGACTAGACACGCATTTAAGGGGACGCCGGCGATGGAGAACACAATTTCTATGGACAATCCGCGGGATCGCAAGGCCTACATCATCACCAGCCCAACCTCCGGCATCGGTCGCTTAACCATTAACTAACCATCAACAAGGAGTATCCCAATGACAACCAGCAATCATGCAATCAATACCGCCAAACTCGGCGGTCAGTTTGCCTTCCCCGGTGCATCATCCGTCCAACGAATGGGCTATGGCGCCATGCAACTCGCTGGCCCCGGTGTATTCGGACCGCCCAAAGACCATGACGCGGCATTGGCTGTGCTGCGCGAGGCCGTTGCGAGCGGCGTAAACCATATTGACACGAGCGACTTTTATGGCCCGCATGTCACCAACCAGTTGATCCGCGAGGCGTTACACCCCTATCCCGACGATCTCGTCATCGTCACGAAGATTGGCGCCCGGCGCGGCAGCGATGGATCATGGCATCTGGCTTTCTCACGCGAGGATCTGACACAGGCGGTTCACGATAACCTGCGCAACCTGGGCCTTGACGTGTTGGATGTGGTCAACCTTCGCGTCATGTTCGACATCCATGGGCCGGCTGAAGGATCCATCGAGGATCCAATGACCGTGCTGGCCGAGCTTCGGCAACAGGGGCTGATCCGCCACATTGGCCTCAGCAACGTTACGCCCAAGCAGATTGAAGCAGGCCGTCGGATTGCGCCGATTGTGTGTGTGCAGAACCAATACAATATCGCCAACCGAAGCGATGATGAACTGATCGATTCGCTCGCGACCCAAGGGATCGCTTACGTGCCATTTTTTCCACTGGGTGGGTTCACGCCATTGCAATCGTCCACTTTGTCGGACGTTGCTGGTCAGCTTGGGGCTACGCCGATGCAGGTCGCGCTGGCCTGGCTGCTGCACCGGTCGCCCAATATTTTGTTGATCCCCGGCACGTCGTCGGTCGCCCATCTGCGCGAGAACCTGGCCGCGGGTGAGTTGACGCTCTCACCAGAAAGCCTGAAGCAACTGAATAGTATCGCCACAACGGTGGCGACGGCGAAGCAATAGGTTCGGCAGATTTTAGATAGTAACTTATTAGCAGCAACGAAAGGAATCCAACAATGCGTGTATTTGTCACTGGCGCTACCGGCTTTATCGGTTCTGCTGTGGTTCAGGACCTCATCCATGCGGGACATCAAGTGATCGGTCTTGCTCGCTCGGACGAGGGCGCCAGGTCGCTGATGAACGCGGGCGCCGAGGTGCAGCGTGGTTCGCTCGAAGACCTCGCTAGTTTGCGTAGTGGCGCAGCGGCAGCGGATGGCGTGATTCACACGGCGTTTATCCATGACTTCTCGAAATTCCAGGAGAACTGCGCCATTGACCAGCGTGCCATTGAAGCGCTGGGTGCTGTGCTTGTAGGCTCAAACCGCCCATTGGTCATCACCTCTGGCACTGGCATGGGGAACGCCGTGCCAGGTCAGCCTGCGACCGAAGATGACTTTGATATCCATCACCCCAATCCGCGCATCGCTTCGGAATTAACCGCTGCTTCCCTGGTGGAGCGTGGGGTAAACCTAACGGTGGTGCGCCTACCGCAAGTCCATGACCGGGAGAAGCATGGGCTTGTCAGCTACTCAATCGCGCTGGCGCGCGCAAAAGGTGTCTCAGCCTATATTGGCGACGGACTCAACCGCTGGCCCGCCGTGCATCGGCTTGATGCGGCAACGCTCTATCGGCTGGTGCTTGAGCAGGGAGTAGCCGGGGCAAGGTATCACGCGGTGGCCGAGGAGGGTGTCACGGCTAGGGAGATCGCAGAGGCCATCGGTCGAGGACTGAAGGCGCCGGTCGTCGCCATCTCCCCTGAGGAGGCAGATACGCACTTTGGCTGGCTCAGTAGCTTTGCCGGGATGGACATACCCGCGTCAAGCGCACTGACCCAGCAACGGCTGGGGTGGCGTCCGACCCAGAAGTCTGGGCTTATTGAGGACCTCGACCACGCGACGGCTTTCATGGTCTAAGAAACGGTTTGAAAAGCCACAGCAGCAGTGATTGTTACGAATTAAGCAATTGATCGAGCCAGCAGTAGGTGCGGTTTCTAACCGCACAGGTCTGATTCACTTGTGCGGTTACAAACCGCACCTGCGCCGCCGCTTTTTTTGCCTGGTTTATTCGTTAATCTGCAAAAATCACGCGCGGTTTGGTTGTGCTGGCGTTGGGCCAATAGGCGGACAATCTACCATAATGGTGCATCGCTATAAATTGGGCCCCATGACAATTAAGATATCATCTGGCCGCACAATTTCGGTTGGCTCGGGTGTATAGAGGAATTTACCGTCGCGGCGAATGGCAAGGACAAGTTGGGCAAGGGTGCGCCGGACATCCTCCGTAGTTTTGCCGATCAGCGCTGGATAATCCACCGCCTTCAGATCGCCAAAGCGCATTTGCTCGGTGCTTTGGTAGAGCATCTGATCCCAAAGCTCGGCCATTTCATGGTCAAGCATCTGTGACGCGACGCTAAAGCCGCCGATCATGTTGGGCGAAATCACCCGATCGGCGCCCGCCAGATAGAGCGTATGCATATTGAGTTCATCACGCGCGCTGGCCACGATGCGCAATTTAGCATTGCCCAAGCGGCGCGCCATATCGCGGGCACTGAGAATAATTGTGGTGTTGTCGCGGTCATCCTCCATCGCCGCGACGACGCCATAGGCTCGATTCACCCCTGCCGCTCGCAACTGTTGCTCATCGGTCGGATCTTCCAGCATGTACAAGATGCCGGTCTCATCCGCCAGCTCTTGCACGGTTTTGCGTTCCTCCACACTCAAATCAACCTCGTCCAGCGTGGCATAGTGGCGCTGACGTTTCTCCACATAGGGCGCATGCAACCAGAGCATGGTGCGTTTCAACTTGGCTTCGTCCGCCTCGATAATGACAAAAGGCACGCTACGCCGCCTAAATTCACCCGCCGTCCGATTGGCCAGAATGCCGCCGCCACAGACGATCACATGATTCGATAAGGCTGAGATTTTTTTCATCCGGTTTTCCAAGCGCTTTAACGCGATTTTGGCATGGTGTCCTTCAAAAACGATCGCCGCAGCCGTTGAAAGGGCGTAGCCGGCCAACCCAATCGCAAAGAGGGTAAAGAAGATGGCAAAGACGCGGCCTGCTGCCGTTTGCGGGGAGAGATCGCCATAGCCAACGGTTGTAATGGTGATAATGGTGGCGTAGAGCGCGTCAAGCAACGTCCAACTTTCCAACCGCGCATAGGCAAGCGTGCCAATGGCGATCAGCAGCAGAAACGGCGCAATCAGCGGCAACAGGCTGGATCGACGCGCCTGTTGCACATGTTGTCCTACTAATGAGTTGAGCGTGGCAATAAGCCAAGTGAACATGCCGCGAGTGTACCAGACCTATCCATGTTGTGGCAAGCCGATAAGCGCGTATCGAAGCCAGAGCATTCAAATGCCCTGCTGCTACCGATTTTCATTAACCCGCTACGCAAATTATACTAGAGGCTATCAATGGCAAAGAGCATTCAGGCATGAAGAGAAACGAGTCTACACCATGAATTCCATCAAAGACCCTCAAAGTGAACCAGTCACCCCCACCCCATCATTCCCGAAAAAGCGCCACGTCGGCGTCGCTGGGTTGAGTTGCGAATGCTGCACCTTTTCGCCGCTGCTCTCCGGTGCGCGCGACTTTATGGTCAGTGCAGGCACTGAATTATTGACGAATTATGGCTACTTTGCGGATTATCCCGATGTCCATT
>JAPLGZ010000519.1 GCA_026389895.1 Chloroflexota bacterium
CTCGTCGCCGGCGGTATCCAGCGAATAGGCCAACAGCTGTTGATCTGGGCTAACTTTGAAATTACCAATGCCACAATAGGCATGTCCCGCGGCTAACTGATTCTGATCAAGTAGGATCTCTTCTGCCCCGTCGGCCTGGACCGGCTTACGACAGTAGATCGGATACTGTTGACCTTCTTGGGTGCGCTGATAATAAAAATAGTCGCCAATCTGCTCGGGCACCGAGAGATCCGTCTGTTGAATGCGGGTCCGCATCTCCTGGTAAAGTTGCTCTTGCAGCGCAGTGGTTGGGGCTAAGACCGCTGCCAGATAAGCATTTTCAGCGTCCAAATAGGCAATGACCGCCGGATCCGTGCGGTCGCGCAGCCAAAAATAGGGGTCGATGATCACATCATCATGGATTTCTACCTGTCTAGGGCGTTGGGGCGCAACCGGCGGTGTTAGATGCTGGGACATACGGGTCTCCTTTGTGACAATTAATTGGGATTATCTTACCGTCTGACCAGATGAATGTCAATCAGATTGCCTTAAGAAAAAACGAAGCCCCGACTGGTAAGCCAGGGCTTCGTCTATTATACTCAAACCACGTTGAGAACCGGATTTTTGATCGTGGAGGGGCGTGTCCTTGCAAAAGTTTGCAGGGCTGGTGGCCATACCGCGGGAGCCCCACCCTAATCCTCCCTTAGGGAGGGAACTGATGGGCGGGTAGAATAAGTAAATTCTTCTATCCACCAAACGATTCCCTCCCTGGGGAGGGTTAGGGTGGGGCTCCCACCCTCGATAGACAAGGGTGGAATGCGCCCGTAGCGTGGCAAAGCTCGTTGTCACGATGATCCATGTTCTACCCGGCCATTGCCATGACCACGGCCCCCGCCATCACCCCGAGCAGAAAGATCAGCATCACGACAACAAGGACAAGTTTAAGCATGGCCCACATACAGCCAATGCCTTGTTGCGCCGATTGAACTTCTTCGCGCGAATCCATATTACATTTCCTTTCACTGTAACACACGTAAGCGATGTAGGTCAGCAATCCGTTACAGGGTTGTATCAAGCCTCGCCAGCCGTCCCTTCCGACGGCCATTGTTTGTATTGGGTTATGCAAAATACAAAACTGCGAAAACAGTGGCCAAGAGCATGATCAGCAATAAGAGACCAAAACTCCCCAGACAACTGCCACCTGTCTTTACTGAATCCGTGGTGGGATTCGTCACGATCATAGGAGCCCTGTTCAAGATCTGACGCGTTAACCATAGATTCACCTGTAACCATACGACATACAGACTCATACCAACCAGTCCGACGAGCAGAAAAAATAAGAGAAGCGTCGTGCCTGCATCTACCATAGTATCTCTCCTTTTTATGGGTCGTGTTGGGTTGTATAGACGCCCGCGTTCACTATAACGCAAAAAGTTGTGTTTTGTTGATGGCAATTTGCCAACGAATAGGGGTCAGTATATCGGCAATGGCTAGCGGTAGAAATCGCGGCAGGCAAGAGGAGGGTGATTATCTGTTGGCTAGCGGCTGACTGTGGGCAGAATAGAGGGCAAGTGTAAGGGATAAATAGGGTGCTTTACGTGGTCGCGCCTATCTGCGCCCACACGTTGCCCCCTCAACTAGCGCACCGACAAAAAAAAGCGAGCCGTCTTGTGACGACCCGCACTCCTAACGGAGGTTTTTATGTCCGGACTTACAGCTGTATTTAGTGGAAAACGTCTAATAATTATAGGTTTCAGACCCCTGACGGGGATTTTTTATGTCCGGACTTTGCGGATTGTCTGGTGGCTCGTCTTGACCGCGGGGTTTCAGACCCCTGACGGGAGGGAAGGACTTAACATAAGAAGAGTTCCGTTGGCCGGCATCTGAGCGGCAATGGATGCCAAACAGGCGTCTGCGACCGACACTTGACATAAAGCAGATGCCGTTGCGAGCGGTGTGTAACATGATGGGCCTTTTTGGTAGGTTGAACGAGCCGCGCCCGCCGTTGTCGCAACTGTACCAACAAGCGACAACCACCCTACCCACCTTTGTGCAAGCCTCACCGCTGGCGCTGGCTTATCTCGAACTGCTCGGGCCGCTGGCCTGGGCCGACTTTCCCGAACCACCCAGCCCGCCGCGCTGGTCTCGCCAACCCGAACCGCGGGCGCATTTTGTAGCAGCGTGGCTGATCAAAATCGCCGAACAAAAGCGCTCGATGCCAGCCTTGCGCCAGTTCCTCGTCCAAAATCCAGCCTTGGTCTGGCTGTTGGGCTTTCAACTGGTGCTGGACCCGACGACACCCTGGGGGTTCGATGCCGACGCCAGTCTGCCCTGCCATCGCCACTTCAGCCGTGTCCTGCGCGAATTGCCCAACGATGCGTGCCGCTTCTTGCTCGCCAGCACCGTGCAGTTGCTCCAACGGCAACTGCCGCCTGATAGCCACTTCGGTGACGCAATCGCACTTGACACCAAACACATCCTGGCCTGGGTCGTCGAGAACAATCCCAAAGTCGACATGCCCAAGCGCTTCTGCAAAGAGCGCCAGCCCAAAGGCGACCCGGATTGCAAACTGGGCTGTAAGCAGAAAAAGAACAAAGCACCGCACGCCACCACCCACGACGGCTCGGCGACCACCCCGACCCAGCAGGGCCAACCCGCCAGTCAAGCCCAGGTTGGCGAATATTACTGGGGCTATGCCTCCGGCGTCGTCACCACCAAAGTCGCAGGCTACGGCGAGTTTGTGCTCGCCGAACTCACGCAGACCTTTGACCACAGTGATATCAGCTACTTCTTCCCACTGATGGCCCAAACCGCCGCCCATTTGGGCCGTAAACCGCCCAACGGGGCGCTGGACAAAGCCTTCGATGCCTTCTATGTCCACGAATACTTTCATCAGGCCGGTGGCTTTGCCGCGGTGCCCTGGGCTGACCGCGCCGACCATCACAAAACCTTTAGCGCCGAGGGTCTGCCCCACTGTGCCGCCGGGCTCGCCATGCCCTTGAAGAGCACCTTTCGTGACAACGCCGGCCTCGTCGCTCACCAGGCCGGACGCTATGCCTGTCCCCTGCTCTTTCCCGAAAAAACCGGCGCCGTCTGCCCGATCACCCATAAAAACTGGCCGACCGGGGGCTGCGTTACCACCTTGCCCACCAGTATCGGCACTCGCCTGCGCCATCAACTCGACCGCACAACGGACGCCTATTATCAGTTGTACAACCAGCGCTCAGCCGCCGAACGCATCAACAGTTTGGCGCTCGCCTTGGGCATCGAGCGGCCTAAATTACGCAACCAACAGTCCATCACCAATCATAATACCTTACTCTATGTTATCTTGAATCTACGCGCCAGCCAACGCCTTACCACCCAACGCACGGCCCACGCGCCTCCCATCTAACCCGCCGCCGCACACCCGCGGCCCAGCGCTGCGTCCCTGTTTTTCTGTTCACTGCCGGGGGCTGGTTGTGGTCCGCTCACCCGCAGGACGCACGCTGGGCCACGGCAGCCCCGGCCCATGGGTGGGCTTCATCTGGAGATGTCAGCGAGCCGCCGGTGCTTTGCATCGTTGGTTACTACCCCCCGCGCCTTTTTTCGCCCACCCGCACCCCACGCCGCTCGCACCACCGCCGTCCACCGGCATCGCACCACCCCCAGCCCTACTTCACAAGCCAATCGCATGTATGCTTGCTCAATTCATTCCTAAAGAAACAAAAATCGCAAATCGTCAGGTTCCACCCTGCTTTTGCGATCTTATGTCATGTCTTTCTCTCC
>JAPLGZ010000104.1 GCA_026389895.1 Chloroflexota bacterium
GTTCTGCTGGAAGCATTGCCACGCACGGCGCATGGTAAATTAGATCGCGCAGCACTGCCTGAACCGCCGGTAAATCTTGCCATCCCGGGCAGAAAACGCCAGGCAGCGCGCGACCCCCTCGAGTTACAGCTGATTAGATTATGGGAAACCCTCCTTGGAAAACACCCCATCAGCATCCAAGATAATTTCTTTGATCTGGGCGGCCATTCCCTGCTAGCGGTACAACTCTTTGATCGAATCGCCAAGCTTACCGGCAAGAATCTGCCACTTGCCGTACTTTTCCAGTCGCCAACCATCGAGCAGTTGGCCGCGATTTTACGTCAGGAAAATTGGACGCCATCGTGGAAGTCGATTGTGCCCGCGCAGCCGGGTGGGACCAATCCACCTCTCTTTCTGGTGCCGCCCGGTGCAACCACGGTGCTCAATTTTGCGAATCTCGTCCGCCATCTGCCGGCGGAACAACCGATATATGGCCTGCAATATGTCGGCATGGGGGAGCATGAGCAGCCGCATGAAGAGGTCGAAGAGATGGCTGCCTATTATGTAGAGCAGATTGTCAAGTTTCAACCTGAAGGCCCTTACCTAATCGGTGGTATCTGTTTTGGCGCCCATGTGGCGTTCGAGATCGCCCGACAACTAGAAAGCCAAGGGAAGTCGGTTGCCTTATTGGTGATCCTAGACGCGGGTCCGCCAGCGAATGGACCCACCTGGCACTACCCGCGTCGCTTTACCCTTGATCACTTCCGTACGATCGTAGAAACCTGCCGGGAAGAGGGCTTAAAAAGTTGGTTAAATAGACGGCTCCGCTATCGCGTTGTTCGGGCCCGCAAATTTCTATTTCGCGAACAGCAATTTTTTGCCGATATTTTAGCGCTTCATCACAAAGCGTATACCACTTATCAGGCCCGCCCTTATAATGGCCCTACGCTGCTCATTCAAAGCGAAGAGTTTAGCCGCATTCATTACTATTATAAGCGCTGGGCAACCTTAGCGACAGGTGTTTTTGAGCATGCCGTGATTGCAAACAGCACCCACCGATCTGTTCTTTTACATGGGGCAGACATCCAACTGACAGCACAACGACTTATGAAGTCGGTCAATCAGGTCATTGAGCAAACAAGATGAAGCTATTCCGTTTGGCATTGCGCGCTTTTCAGACCAATTTCCTGGTCACGCTCTGCGTTGGCCTGTTAAGTGGGATTGGCAATGCTGCGTTAGTCGCCTTGATCAGCCGGCAATTAACGCAGCATAAAACGGTGACGATGCATTTTGTGGCGCTCTTTGCGGGGCTCATTCTCGTTGTGCTGGGGCTGGATCTGCTCGCCAAGTGGTTGCTCATCCGCCTGACAGGCTGGACAGCCTATAACTTGCGGATGAATCTGGCCCGTCAGATTCTGACGATGCCCTTTGCCCAACTAGAAACGCTCGGTGCCCCACGCCTCTTGGCAATGTTGACAGAAGATGTCATGAGCATCACGCAGGCGTTGAATAGTCTGCCGACACTCTGTATCGCCGGGGCCACGTTGGCCGGCTGCATCTTTTACCTAGCCTGGCTTTCGCCGTGGCTGGTGCTGATTATGGGGCTCTTGGCGACGCCTGTGATCTTTGGGCATTTACTCTTACAGCGCAAAGCTCATTTCTACGCCAAGCATGTGTTGCGCGAGCGTAACCGCGTTTTTAATCTCTATCGAGCCCTCACAGAAGGTGCCAAGGAATTGAAACTCAATGCGGCGCGCCGTCATGCCTTTTTTAGCCAACTTCTGCAACCAATTAGCGCCGAAGTACAACAAAAAGGCATCACCAGTCGCACCTGGCATCAGATTGCTCAGACATGGAGCCAGTCGGGTTACTTTATCTTTATCCTAGGGGTCTTTGTCTGGGCAGGCTGGCAACAAATGTCGGTCACGATGATGACTTCGTATGCCTTGGTGGTTCTTTTCATGCGCAGTTCAGTAAACAGTATATTAAGCACATTGCCCTTCTGGACGGATGCCAGTGTGGCGATCAACCAGATGGAAATTGAGGGCTTTATCCTTTCTGTCGATCAAATAATCAGCGATCTGCCCACGCCGGTTTCGCCCACACCAGTTTCGCCCACACCGGTTTCGTCTACGCGGCCACAATACCAGCTAAGCTTGACCCAAGTCACCTACCAATACAGCCACGAATCGGAGGAGCGAACCTTTCTGCTGGGCCCGTTAGATCTCCAAATCTCTTCTGGCGAGTTGATCTTTTTAACCGGTGGCAATGGTAGTGGTAAAACAACGTTGGCGAAACTTTTGGCCGGGCTCTATTCACCACAAACGGGCGCAATTTTCCTCAATGGCGAACAGATCTCGGATAATAATCGCGAAGCCTACAGACAGAATTTTTCTGCTGTATTTGCAGATTTCCATCTATTTGAACAATTCTTAGGCCTCGATCCGCAAAAGATGGACCAACAGGCGCAAGCGTATTTGATGCGCTTACAACTGGAGCATAAAGTGAAGATCGTGGGGAATCAGCTCTCTACCCTCGACTTATCCCATGGTCAGCGCAAGCGACTGGCTTTGCTAACGGCCTATCTTGAAGATCGCCCCATTTATATTTTTGATGAATGGGCCGCCAGCCAAGACCCTGAGTTTCGCGATGTTTTTTATCGACAGCTTTTGCCCGAATTGCGCCGGCGTGGCAAACTAGTGATTGTTATTAGCCATGATGATCACTATTTTGATGTGGCTGACCGCCTGATCAAGCTCGATTTTGGTCAGATCGACGAGGGTCAGGTCAAGCAGGTGAAGATCATGGATGCGTACACTTCCTTAGCTGTGCCTGCCTAGAACAAAACCCTTGAAGGAGGACCAACATGAAAATCATGCTCTATTACCCTTTTACGGAAGAGCAGATCCAAGCTTTTCGCGATCTGGCTAAAAAGTTAGGCAATCATGAAATCATCTATGTCGATGACGAAGAAGAAGGTCGTCGTTTCGCGTCAGATGTGGAGGTGATCTTAGGTTGGTTCTTGCCATCGGTCTGCGCGGCGGCGCCCAACCTGCGCTGGATTCAGTCGTTTAGCGCAGGCATGGAAAAATTTCTCTTTCCCGCGATCATCGAACGTGACGAGGTGCAGATCAGCAATGTGGCCGGCCTTTACGCCAGCCAGGGGGCAGAACATGCCTGGGCTTTATTGCTGGCGTTGACGCGCCAGTTGCCACTGGCCGTGCACAACAAAGATCGCAAGCTGTGGGAAAGCAAAGAGGTGATCGAACTGACTGGCGGCACCCTTGGCTTGATCGGGCTCGGCGGTTTCGGCATTGAAATGGCCAAACGCGCCCAGGGTTATGAGATGACCATTCTCGCCATCGACCCAATGCGCCGCGATAAACCCGATTATATCACCGAGCTAAAACCGGCAACTCGCGAGAATCTCCATGATCTGATGCGCCGCTCGGATGTTGTGATGACGGCTTGCCCGCTCACAAAAGAGACCTATCACCTGATTGGCGCAGCAGAGCTGGCCCAAATGAAGCCGAGCGCGTACCTGATCAACGTTACCCGCGGGGGGATTGTCGATGAACCTGCGTTAACCGAAGTGTTGCAACAGGGCAAAATCGCCGGCGCCGGGCTAGATGTCACGGAGAAAGAGCCGTTAGCCCAAGACAGCCCACTCTGGGATGCGCCAAACTTGATCATTACACCGCACCGCGCGGGGGCGTCACAACATCGCCCGCGCATGATCTTTGAATTCTTTATGCAGAATTTAGAGCGTTATCTAACAGGTGAAAAACCGCTGAACGTGATTGATAAGCGGAAGGGATTTTAAAATAAGCGTGATAAGTGATGAGTGATAGCAAAAATAGCCACCCGACACTTTTGCACGGAGCATTAAAATCCTCGGCTGACAGGTTTAGGAAGTGCCCTCAGGCACTGGGATCCTAGTCGCTGAGGCGACTTCCTGAACCTGTCAGCACAGTGTTTTAACCCTGCAACTGTCGCCACCGCGGAAAAGTGTCGGGTGGCTAGATAGCAAAACATTCTTAGATTTTTTATCACTCATCACTCATCAAGGCTTTTTAATACCCAAGCCCCTTTAAATAATCCATCATGCGTTTGCTACGCTTGGCCTCGCTGACGGGATCTTCGGCGCCGGGGATTGGTTCGCCTGGCACGGCGGTGACCCAACGATTGTAGCCGATCTCCTCGAGCACCTTGCGCACGCCTACAAAATCGACATTGGCGGCCTGGCCCACATCCACCCAAACAGGCAGATGATAGCCATCCGCGCGTTGCGAGGTCGATGCATAGTCTTGCAAGTGGACGTAATTTAATTGCTGGCTAAAATCGCGCAGTGATTCCACGGCATCGTAGCCCCACAATTCGGCGTGCGATACATCGATACACAATTTAGCCTTATGAAGCAGGCTCATGTAATATTTCCAATCTTCCGTGCTATCGACCAATAGATTGGTGTGAATATGATAGCTCAGTTCCAGGCCGAACTGGGCGGCATATTCGGCCCACATCTCAGCCCCTTCGGCGGCCGCCTTCAGATCATCATGGGTGACGGCGCGGCCCACCGGTTTTTCTCCATTCATAAACATAAAACAATCGGCGCCTACTTCGCCGGCAAATTCCATTCGGCGCTTGTTCGCTTCGACATTATCCCAATCCCGGTTATCGGGTGAGCCGCTGGCGGTATACACGACCAACGGCAGCCCTACATTGTCGCAGATGCGGCGCAAACGCTGTGGCGTGCCCATCCAATCCAATGAGAGTCGCCCTTCCCAACCGGCCCAACCGGCCTTTTTGAGTTCGGCGAGGGCCCGTTCCAGATCGGGATTTTTCCAACGCAAGGTGCTGTAACTTAATTTAAACGACATGGGTTCCTCCTTCGGTTTGTAGTAGAATGAATTGGGTATGGTTAAGGGAACAACGCAAGTATAACACAACGGCGGAAGGTGTACATGCCACCAATCGAAGGCTTGATCGTGATTCTGGGTTCACCCAACGATGCGCAAGGGAATCTATCGGCGATGGGTCAGCGCCGGGTGGCCAAGGGTTATGCAGAATATCTACGGTTGCGCTGCAATGGCTGGAAAATTCTGTTGACTGGCGGCTTTGGCGCGCATTTTAACAGCACCGATAAGCCTCATGCTTTTTACGCATGCCAACAGCTGTTGGCGTGGGGTGTAACGCCGATTGATATCGTTGAATTTGCCGAAAGCCGCCATACTGTGGAGGATGCGGTTTTGAGCCGCCCAATTGTCGAGCACTATGGCGTGCAGAATTTACTCGTGGTCACTTCGGACTTTCATATGCCGCGCGCAGAATTTATTTTTAGCAAAGTCTTTGCCGCGCGCCATTTATGCTTTGTTGCGGCGGAATATCTGCCCCTGTGTAGCCAAGCCGAGCAGCAGCGCTTGCTGGCGCATGAGGCGCAGGCGCTGAGTAATTTGCGCATAACCCAGCCTTTCTGATAACAAGCGGTTTGCTCAGCGCTTGGCAGGGTATATAATAGGTAAAATATTGATCAGATAACAAGAAAAAGCGGTTGGTTACACAGAGCGCGCCGAGGAAAAGCTTGCACAGAGAACACAGAGTAATAACAAAGGTTTGATCTTCTCTGTGCTTCTTTGTGCGCTCTGTGTAACCGCTTTTTCTTGCGTACGATGAGAATCTAATCATTCTAGCCCAATTTTATTGTGGAGATTTGCATGACCACGTCACTTCCATCGGCACTTGTCGAAAAGATTCGCCAAAGTGTCAATCCGCAACGGTTGGTTGATACAGCCGTCGCCTTGATCGAAATCCCCAGCCCCACACGGAGCGCCGGCGACGTGGCCAACAAACTGGCGGAGATCCTGACCCAGGATGGGTTCACGGTCGAACGCCCGGTGGCTGATTGGCCAGAAGCCCCCGCGGTGGTTGTACGGTTTGATACGGGCAAACCCGGGCGCATTTTGCAATTTGATGGCCATCTCGACACCGTGCATCTAACGTTCGTGCCACCGCGTGTGGAAAATGAGACGCTCTATGGGTCTGGCGCATCGGATATGAAAGGGGGCATTGCCGCGTTTGTCGAAGCCTTGCGCGTGCTGCGCGATACAGATAGTTTGCCCGGCGGCAGCGTCTTGCTCACGGCACATGACCATCATGAAGGACCCTGGGGAGATCGCCGCCAGGTGCATGCGTTTATCCGTGAGGGTTATACAGGCAATGCCGTTTTGCTGCCTGAATATCTGGCCGACCGGCTGCCAATGGCCGGGCGTGGCATGATGATCTTCGAAGTGCGCATTACGCGCGAGGGCGAACCCGTGCATGAAGTATTGCGTCCGGCCAATTTGCCCGATGTGGTCAAGATTGGGGCAGAATTAGTGACACGTTTGCATAAGTTGCATGACCAGATAAAAAGCAACAGTGCCCCCTTCGCCGGGCATGATTCCGTCTTCGTTGGCAGCATCCAGGCCGGTGAAATCTATAACCAGGCGGCGACACTTTGCACGATCAAGGGCACGCGGCGCTGGGTGACACCAGGCAGCGCCGCCGATGTCAGGGCAGAATTCGAGGAATTGCTCAACCAACTGGCGCGCGAAACCGGCGCGCAGATCGCTGTAGATTTTGAGTTGCAAGGTGAAGCTTTCCATGTTGAGCCCGGCAATGCGATTGTCGGGGCCTTCCAGACTGCTTATACGGCCGTCACCGGCGCCGAATTGCCGATGGGCAACAAGCCATTCGTCGATGATGGCAACACCTATTGTGGCATCGCTGGCATTCCGTCGCTTACGCACGGTCCAGCGGCTACAGGGGCCCATACATTGTACGAAGCCGCCCCCATCGCCGAATTAGTGCGGGTGGCTCAGGTTTACGCTTTGACGGCGATTGGGTATTGTGCAGGATAGATGGACCGCGCCGTGGCTCTCTTACCAACGCATGTTACACATATTTTAAATTTAACGCAGAGGCGCAAAGGCGCAGAGAAAAAGCCAAATGGCTGTGATCAAACGGGGCTTGCCCTGGTTGGATCTGCTTTTTTGCGGAAGTTTTCGCTCTGCTTTGCGACTCTGCGCCTCTGCGTTAGATCTTTGATATCCTTGCGTAACGTGAGTTGCCAAGGGAGAACGCGGATGGTCTGCGTGATAAAAACAATGAAAGTCAAAAGGATACATTATGCAGCTTGATGCTCGTCAGCAAAAACTACTGAAACGAACTTTTCTGGACTACCAACAGACGGCCGGCTTTTTTGATAACCCACTCGTTGTCTCCAAAGCGGATGGCCTCTATTATTGGGATGTGGACGGCAAACGCTATTTTGATAGCATTGGGGGCATCTTTGTCGCCACGCTCGGCCACAAACACCCCCGGCTGATGGAAGCGATGCAGAAGCAGATGGAGACCCTGAGCTTTGCGCCGCCAATGCACGGCACTTCGGATGTGACCCTCGATTTTGTGGAAAAGGTCGGAAGCATTACACCCGGCAATTTGAACTTTGTCAAAGCCTACAGCGGTGGCTCCGAGTCAATCGAGTCAGCGATGAAGTTTGTCCGCCAATACTTCAAGCAGACCGGCCATCCCAGCAAATATAAGTTCGTCAGCCGGTATTATGGCTATCACGGCGCCACCTTTGGGGCGATGGCCGCCAGTGGGACAGGAAAACGAAAAACGCCGTTTGAACCACACATGCCAGGCTTCGTCAAGGTTTTCCCACCCACCTATTATCGTGACCGTTTCGCCACCTGGGAAGAGTGCAACCGTTTCTGTGCGCGTATGTTCGAAGATGTGATTCTCATGGAAGATCCCGAAACCATTGCCGGCATTATCGTGGAGCCGATTGGCAATACAGGTGGCATCATCACGCCAACCGATGAATATTTCCAGATTATTCGTGAGATCTGCGACAAGTACAATGTCGTCTTGATCTATGACGAGATCATCACCGGGTATGGACGCACCGGCAATATGTTTGCTGCGCAGACGTTCAATGTCACGCCCGACATCATCTGTGGCGGCAAGGGGTTATCCAGTGGGGCGATTCCCATGGGCGCCATGATCGCACGTGAAGAGATGGGCGATGTCTTCTTTGGCCGCGTAGAAGATGATGTAAACTTTGCCCACGGCCATACCTACGCCGCTAATCCGTTGGCTTGTGCGGTGGGCATCGCCGTCATTGACGAAATTACGGAAAATCACTGGGACCAAAATGCCCAAGTAATGGGTGATTATCTGGCAACCAAGCTAGAAGACTTGAAAAAGCATGGTGTGATCCGTGAAGTGCGCGGCAAGGGCTTGTTGCGCGGTGTAGAATTATGCAAAGATCCTGTTAAGCAGACGCCCTTCCCCGAGTTGGGTCTGGCCTTAAAGAAGACGGCGCTCAACAATGGGCTGATTATGCGCATCGACCCCAACTGGTTCGCCGTTGCGCCAGCGTTGATTGTCAATAAAGATCAGATCGACGAAATGTGTGAATTGATCGAACGTAGTTTGTTAGATGCGTTAGAAATTGTTGGGGTATAAGGAGTAGAGAGGAGGGATAAGGGATTAAGGATTAACCTGCTACTTCCTAACCCTTAATCCCTTATCCCTCCTCTTTGAAGGAAAACAATGACTTTACCACAAATTATTCAACAGTTGCTCATGATTGGCGCGCTGCTCTTTCAGTCTAGCGTCTTTCTCCCCCTGGTCAGCACAACCCCTTCGCCTGAAAATACGCTAGCGAGCATCGGCCCCAATCGGCCGCTAGTGAGTGCACCTTGTGACAAAACCCTCAACCCCGGTGACAAAATTCAAGATGCGATTGACACGGTACGCGATAAAACGACGCCTTATGTCCTCTGCTTACGGCCTGGTTTTTATGTTGGCGGCAAAAATGGCGACACGACTTTTGAACCCAACCATGATTTCGGGGATACAGTGGTGGGGCCAGAGGCAGGTGGTGATTGGTGGAATCAGACCGATGATGGGCCCTATTATGGAACGATTGTGATCAAAAATCGCCAGAATTTTACTCTGCGCGGCTTGATCGAGAACGGCCAACGCGCGACCATTCTTGGCTTGGCGAATGATATGGTCTATCCGCCAGAAAGCGCAGCGCCCGCAGATCAACACCCCAACGACAAAGCGCTCTTGCTCAAAATCGTCAATGGCGATAACATCACGGTAGAAAATCTCACCCTTGATGGTTTCTACTATCCAGATTTTCCAGACCGGCAAAAACGCGTCGCCGTTTTGAACCGGCTGGTCTGGTTGCAACATACGACGAATTCGCGCATCATCGGGAATATTATTGAGCATGCCGGCGGGGAGTGTGTGCGTCTGAAAGCGAATTCTACGGACAATGAGATCGCCTACAACACGATTGCGAGTTGCGGCTATTATCAGTTCAAAGTGCAACCCATTGCCCGGTTGCGCAAAAATGGCGAAGGCATCTATATTGGCACGGACCCTTACCAGATTAATGCCAACCAGATTAACAAAAGCCGTTATTTTGGCATTGCGCCCGACCAACAGGTTGACGATACGAAAAACAATTTGATCCACCATAACGATATCTTTCCTGGCTCGCAGCAGGCCGTCACACCACCGCCCCAGAACGAATTGCTGCCAGGGGTCATGCCAACTGACGGTTATGGCAACGAGTGCATCGATATCAAAGAGGATCTGGATACCATCGGCCGCATGGTCAAATTACCGGGTGTGGCCACGCCGCAGTTGATCAATAACGTGGTGCGTGATAATCTGTGTCAGGGGCAATTTGATGAAGATAGTGGTGCGTTCGACGCACGCAATTCGAATAATTTGTTTGAGCATAATCAGCTTCAGGGCACCATCCGCGGCGCAGCCTTCCGGCTGGGTGGTGGCGACCCAAAGCCTATTCAAGTCGAACCAGCCCCTTCGGATCCGGTCAAAGGTTGTTTTGGAACAATTGTAGCGACGAAAAAATGGTCCGCATTTAACAATCGCCTGCGTAAAAATGTGATTGCGAGCTACTTCAACGATTTTACAGATTTCAACCAGCGCGGCGGCTACACAGGGTCAGATTGTGAGGAGACAGTCGATTGTTCTGATCCCGATAACCCAGTTGTCGTTCCGCAAAGTTGCAGCGAACAGAAGACGCTCTATGTAATCAAAACTTTCGCCCTAGAAGACTTAGCACCCGAAAATCAGGCCGCGGGCGCCGGCCAACTATGCAGATACAACGGCTCCTGGCATCCGCGGTGGTTGTGTAGGGGCGACTTGTGCAAGATAAGAGAACAAGGCCAATAAGTAACAAGCAATGATTAATTCAGGTTATGCCATCATCTCGTGGGTATCGTAGGGGCATGCGGCTTCGACGTGAGCTCTGCCGAACGGTCGGCAGCACACCCAACAATAGATAGCCCCATCAAACGACCTTCGCCGTCGATTGCGTGCCCGTCTTCGGCGTAACATAATTTACTAATCCGTACACACTTACCAATTAATCAATCGATTAAACAGCGATCCAACATTCAGTAAGAAAGGGAAAAATATGCTTACGCTAGAACAAATTGATCTGTATCACGAGCAAGGTTATCTCGGCGTCGAAAATGTACTCAGTGCGGATGAAGTGGCCGAACTGCGGCGCGTCACCGACGAATTTGTCGAGAAATCTCGGGCGGTATCTCAACATACGGAGATTTTCGATCTGGAACCCGGCCACACCGCAGAAAATCCACGGTTACGCCGCCTGAAAGACCCGATCAAACATCACCCGGTCTATGAACAGACCCTGAAGCACCCCAAAATTCTCGACATTGTCAGCCAGTTGATCGGGCCGGGCTTGCGCAGCAATGGCAACAAACTGAACTTAAAATATTCGCAATTCGGCAGCCCGGTTGAATGGCACCAAGATTGGGCCTTCTATCCCCACACGAACGATGATCTACTGGCCGTTGGCGTCGCCATGGACCCCATGACCTTGGAAAATGGTTGTCTGCTCGTCGTGCCTGGGTCGCATAAGGGGCGAGTGCTTGACCACAATTCTAAAGGGCGCAACGTCTTTGTCGGTGCCGTAACCGAGGAAGATTTCGACGCCGCCGGCGCGGTGCCAATTTTGGTGGGCGCTGGTGGGATTTCGATTCATCATGTCCGTACGTTGCATGGCTCGGCGCCCAACACATCACCCAATCCACGCCGTTTGTTGCTCTATCAATATTGCGCGATCGATGCGTGGCCGATCATGGGTTTTGGTAACTGGGATGCCTTTAATGCCACGATTGTGCGTGGTGAACCGACCCAAGTGGCGCGGGTAACCAATGTGCCCGTGCGTATGCCCTTGCCTGCCGGCGAAAAAGGTGGCTCGATCTATGAGACACAAACGATGATGGAGAAGCGCATGTTCAACGTGCCAGCAGCCGAAAAAGCCCCCGTTTTGGAAAAAGTACTCGCGCGATAAAATGTGCCCCCACCTCTGCCCGCCTTTGCAGGGAGGATAGAGGTGGGGCTGGCGTGCCACACTTCGCAATTCCCAAGAGGAGTTTATATGGAAGACGAACTATACCAACGCGGGGTTGAACAGTTCGCCAAGATGGTGGGCGAGGATAAAATCGACGCATTGCGCGAGCGGTTTCGCCACGTGTCGCCAGATTTTGAGCGCACCGTGATGGGCGTTGTGGGGGGCGAAGTTTGGACCCGTCCCAATCTTGATCTGCGCACCCGCAGTTTATGCAGCATTGCGGTTTTGGCAGCGTTGGGACGCGTCAACGCGTTGGAACTTAACCTGCAAATGGCGCTGAACAATGGCGCCACCGAAGAAGAAATTGTCGAGGTCTTTTATCAAGTGGCGGTCTACGCGGGTTTTGCGGCGGCTTGGGATGGATTGGACAAGTTGAAGCGGGTCATCGACAACCGCTAACGCAACCAAAGGATAAGTATATTGTGGTCAGCCAACCGACACCATCAAAAAGCCTGCTGTGGCGGATTATCCACTTTCCGCTCATCCGCATCCTGATCGCCCTACTCTTTTTGGGCATAGGCCTGGTGATTCTGCAAATCATCGCAACGCAATTCAACAACGTATGGGCGTTGCGGGCGTTCAGTATAGTCGCCATTGTTGTCGTTTATTGGATCTACCGTGGCTATGTGCAGGTGATTGAAAGACGGCCGGTCAGCGAACTCGCTTTCTCGGGTGCTTTGGTTGAATTGGGCGGCGGATTACTCGTCGGTGCGCTACTATTCACCATCGCCATCGCCCTGCTCTGGTTGCTTGGTTATTATCAAGTGACGGGTCTCAACAGTTCGGCGGCACTCATAACAAACCTGGGTCTCTCGCTCCAGTCGGGTTTCTTGGAAGAAGTAATCTTTCGCGGCATCCTTTTTCGTATCTTAGAAGAATGGCTAGGCACCTGGCTAGCCATGGTGATTTCGGCGCTCTTTTTTGGTTTGGCCCATATTGCCAATCCCAATGCCACCATTATCAGCGCGGCGGCGATTGCCCTGGAAGCGGGCCTGATGCTCGCCGCCGCCTATCTGCTTACACGTCGGCTCTGGTTTGCGATTGGGCTGCACATTGCCTGGAACTATACACAGGGCAATATTTTCGGCGTCGCGGTTTCTGGAAATCAAGTGCCCGGTTTTCTACAATCCCAGTTGGTTGGGCCACCGTTGCTCTCTGGTGGTAGTTTCGGTGCGGAAGCATCGGTTATTACCGTGGTCGTTTGTTTAGTGGCTTTCGCCATCTTTTTTATTCGCGCGGATCAACGGGGTCAGATTAAGCCGCCACCCTGGGCGCGCCCAACCGTATTAACCGAGACGATTCCATGACAAAAATTATTCGCACCGCATTAATCGGCCTGGGCAATGTCAATCGTAATTTTCTAAAACTGTTAGAAATGAAAGCGGAGCGCTTGCGCACGCAGTATGGCCTAGCGTTTAGCGTTACTTGTGTCGCCGACAGCAGCGGTGTGGCCGTCAACCCAGCGGGTTTTGATGCGCTTCAACTACGCCAATTCAAAGAACAGGGTGGGCGTGTCCAACAGCTACCGGGCTTCGTACCAGAACGGACACCAGCGGCGGTGCTCACGGATCTGCCGCGCGCCGACTGTGATCTGGTCTTAGAGGCATCCCCCGTCAATCTTCAAACGGGTGAACCAGGGCTAGGTGCCACGCTTGCGGCATTGGCGCGCGGGATCAGCGTTGTGTTGGCGAACAAAGCACCACTTGTGCTGGCTTTTCGAGAACTGCACGAATTGGCCGCCGCAAATCAGGCGGGATTAGCCTTTAGCGCAACGGTATGCGGCGCCCTGCCGGTGCTCAATATTGGCCGCCGCGATTTAATTGGGGCAGAAATCCTGGCGTTGCGCGGCATTTTCAACAGCACCAGTAATTTTGTCTTGGAGGAAATGACGCAAGGTCGTTCTTATGCAGACGCGCTCAGTGAAGCACAGCGGCGGGGAATTGCCGAGACCGACCCGTCACTAGATGTAGAGGGATGGGATACCGCCAACAAGTTAGTGATTATTGCCAACAGCTTTCTGGGGATCCATCCACAGTTGGCAGATGTGACGGTTCAGGGCATCACCCAGATTCGTGGGGAAGCGTTGGCCACAGCCTTGGCCGCGGGCAACACGATTAAGTTGCTGGCTTCTGCCCAGAAGACGCCAGCGGGTTATCAACTGACCGTGGGGCCTGTTGTCTTGCCCAAAACTGAATTTTTGGCCCAATGCAGCGGCTGGGAAATGGGCGTAGAAATCCACAGTGATATCTATGGCAAGATGTATTATAAAATCTGGGAGCGCGAACCCCTGCCCACCGCCGCCGCTATGTTACGTGATGCGGTGAATCTATTTGAGGCGCGGTAAATAACGTTAGTTGCCATTTTCGCCACTTGGCTCTTCTCCCAATGTCACCGCAATATTCTGCTGTTGACCCTCATGCAAATACGTAACCGTTACAGAGTCGCCCACTTGATGATGATCTTCCAGCCAGGTTTCTAAACTGTCCACCGTGCTCACCTCGTTGCCATCAACCGCTAACAAAATGTCACCGCCAATGTAGACACGCTGATTGCCAATGATGGTTTCGCGTTGAGCGCCTTGGATGCCAGCTTGCGCCAGCGGTCCTGTTGTATCAAGTTGCACGACTAAAAGCCCTTTTGTCACAGGCAGTTTGAGGATCTCGGCCAATCGATCTGTGATGCCATACGCATAACGAACGCCTAGCCAAGGGTGGCGATAATGGCCCAGGCGTAGCAAGTCGGGCAACAGCCGCTTGACCGTGTTGACGGGCACAGCAAACCCGACACCAGCGCTCGCACCAGATGGGCTAAAAATCGCGGTTGTAATTCCGATCACACGGCCACTAGAATCTAATAAAGGGCCACCAGAGTTGCCGTGATTGATGGCCGCATCGGTCTGGATAATGCCGGTAATCGTGCGTTGATCCGAGCCTTGCAACGTGCGATTCAGAGCAATGATCACGCCTGTGGTCAGCGTACGGCCAAATTGACCAAATGGATTGCCAATGGCAATGGCGCGTTGGCCGACTTTCAGGTTGGCGGCATCACCTAACACCACAGGCGATAACAATTCGTTGCCAGCCTCCACTTGGAGCACAGCAATATCATTGCGCGGATCGCTGCCCACAACGGTAGCGTGCAAGACCGTTTGATCACTAAAGCTGACCGATATATCCTGCGCGCCCTCAATGACATGATTATTGGTAAGAATATGACCTTGCGTATCCAGGACAAAGCCCGAACCAGAAGCTTCTTCTGGCACCGTGTCAAAAAAGAAATTTTGACGCAAGACCTGGGTGGTAATGCTAACGACCGATGGCGCCACGCGTTGATAGACATCCACAACGCGCCGTTCAGCAATATCAAGCCCAGTTGCATCAACATAGGCAATGTCTTCCGTTGGGGTTGGCACCAGGATCGGTGCTGGCGCCACGGTTGGCGCAGCCATGACCTGGCCTGGCGTGATAGTGGCTGGGAAAAGCCCACAACCGCTTACCATGAGGCCAATCACCAGGTAACTGAACACCCCCACTGTTTTTTGTTTCATCAACCCCCGCAAACAGGTCATTTGTTTGTGCATAATGGCGCCTGATTCTGTTTCCTAAAAAATACGTAACTCGATGCGACAAGTTAGCCTGCCACAAAGGTTTCTGCGGCCAGTTTCACCAGTATAATCAACTTGGATGAAGAGAATATAGGTAGAAGATAAGGGCTAGTTTAATGTCGCCACAGTCGAACTTGCAAGTTCGACTGTGGCGACTTAGGGTTACAGAAGGGTGGGTTTAATGGAGAATTGGCGGTCTAACAGTAAGCCTGCAAGCCACTATCGAGGTCATGATAAGGGAGGATCAATTAATTGATCGCAAATACTCAACTAACGGGTGATCAAAGGAAGGTATAGTTGGGCAGTCAACGATGGCAGAGGCGCAAAACTGAAATTCAGATTATCCAGATGGTCGGTCGGCGACAACTGGATGTGCAGCTCTGCATTGCCCGTCAGCACCATCCCCGTGGGGGCCTCGGCGCGCACCGTGTAAAGATCAGGGAGGAGGCTCGCCACGACCCAGGTGCCGGTGCGACTGCTGGTTGTCGTGGTGACTAGATTGAGATTTTCATCGTAGACATCAACTTTGATTCCGCTAAGGCGATGATATTCGCTGGATCCTTGTAAACCGTCATAATCATCATCTTGCCACGTTAGGCCCGACAATGTAGCGGTTATGAATTGTTCAGGCGCTTCGGCCTCTAGTGCAGCCAGTGGATTAATCAGCCCGTAACCAAATTTGTCATCGCGTCCAGCGTCGCCTAAGTCGAGGGCCGTTGTTTCGATCAAACGCGTTAGATCAGCCACAGTCCGTGTTGGCTCTTGTGATAATAACAGGCCCGCTAAGCCGGCGACATGCGGGGTGGCCATACTTGTCCCCGTTAAAAACGTGTAACCGCCATATTCGTTGTTCAGATCGTTGTAGGTGCTATAGATATTATCTCCGGGCGCCATCACATCCACATAGTCACCCAAGTTGCTGAGTGGCCACCGTTCATTGTTTCTACCCGTTGCGCCCACACCGATTACGCCGGCATAGGCAGCGGGGTAGAAATTATCCTTAGAATTAGCGTTACCTGCCGCTGCTACAATCAAGACATTGTGGCCAAGGGCATAATTTACGGCGTCTTCAATAATGCTAGATTTTGTCTTACTGCCCAAGCTCAGCACAATAATATTCGCATGATGATCCACCGCGTAGACAATGCCTTCGGCAACACCAGACCAGGTCCCTGCATTGTGATCGTTCAAGACTTTCACTGGCAAAATGCTACATCCGCCGCATACGCCGGCCATGCCAATCCCATTATTGATCGCCGCGGCGGCAATCCCAGCCACATGGGTGCCATGCCCAAAATCATCTTCTGGATCATCATCGTCATTTACAACGTCATAACCCGGTAAAATTCGTCCTGCAAACTCTGGGTGGGCTTTAGCAATACCTGTATCAAGGACAGCGATCGTTACACTAATACTGCCAGTCGTATAATTCCAGGCTGATTGTAGGTTAAGTAAGGCCGTTGAATAGCTCTTATTTTCATCCAATGCACCTGGATCATTAATTTCATAGGTGCCTTCGACAGGTAGATCAGGTTCAACGACATTCACCTGAGGATGCGTAGCAATTTGGGCCAAGCGACTTTGCACGCCAGCCGCATTGACGGCCTCGGTCATCCGCACTTTTGCTGTCCGAAGCGGCGCCAACCAGTAGAGTAATTCGCCCCCCATCTCAGCAATTATCGCATCACGTTCCTGAAGCGAGACATCCTGTGCAAACTGCACCATATATACTTCTTCTCCTGGGGGCAAGTCTTTATTTGTCAAAGGGGCAGCACCAACACCATAAATGGCGACAGGAAGCGTAAGCATGCTCAGCGCTGGCAGCACTACGATCGCCACCAGCAGCCTTGTTTGAATGAACCAGCTTACAATTACTTTCATTTTCACTTTTAGTGACACAATCAAGCGCTCCACTCCCTAATCAATGGAAATCTCTTCAAAATCAACCTGCTGTCCGCTGGACTGGGGTTAAATTTTTATCATAACGAAGTCAGACAATGGCCTGAGGATGACATTGAAACAGTCTGGTCAGCGGCTCATTTGTAGTTCTTAATAATAGTATACCCATGTATATAGGAGACGTCTCTAGGATATTTGTACTACTGCCGCACCTCTAATCTTGAATGCGTAGCGATCCCTCGTCCCCAAATCATAAAAAACGGCTAACTGCCTGGGCAGTTAGCCGTTTTTTATGGTTAATGATAGCAAGTAAAAAATCATGTAAGATAAAAGTCGATAGCCTTATAGAATAAATTAAGTTAAGCTCATTTTTGCATTTGCTCCAACGTCATTAGCCCTTCTTTTAAGGCATACAATGTAGCCTGCGTACGATTAGCTAAATGTAATTTGCTTAGAATGTTGCTAACGTGGGTACGCACGGTACGCTCACTAATCGACAGTGAAACGCCAATGTCATGGTTAGACAGGCCACGCGCCACAGATATCAATACCTCCACTTCGCGGTCGGTTAATGGGTTCTCCGCTGGTGGCAAGGCCGCTGGACGATTTAACTCGCGAATTAATTTACTGGCGATCAAAGGGTGAAGCGAAGATTCACCTTTATAAACATCGCGGATAGCCTGCACGAGTTCTTGGGGACTAGGACGTGTTGACAATTAAAGTAAGAGCGTGATGATAGAAGCAATGTGCCAAAAGGCTAAGAAATTACGGGCAGTTTTCTCATAGCGCGTAGCCAAACGGCGATAGTGTTTCAAACGGTTGAATAAGCGTTCGATATG
>JAPLGZ010000409.1 GCA_026389895.1 Chloroflexota bacterium
ATTGTAAAGCCAACGACATTCCTCAAGTTGTTGTTCAAGAATTGTCGTTTGCGCTTTGCTTGGATAAATACGATACTTATACGTTTTAAGCATATCCATATTATAACACTTGTTTACTTAAAACACAAAAATCAACAAGTGTGGAAAGGACAACATGGGTCATGCTGAAGCATCGGCTAGCAGTAGCTAGCCGAACAACTTAGCCCCTTATAGCCCAAACCTAAAGGATGTGGGACTTACGCGGCATTCCGTTAATCGTGAATAAGTAATAATTAATTGTTAATTATTACTTATTCGGCTGCGTCTAGCCAGTTGCAGCAGAGAGGCGACGTTTGGCCTCGACGTACACATCGGCGGGCAAGGGCCCACGCTCGGCGATGCGAACATTCTCGGCCAGATGCTCGGGGTGCAGCGTCCCAACAATCGTGGTGTCCATCTCGGGGTGAGAGAGCGTGAAGCGCAGCAGAAAGGCTGTGCGCGATTCGCCATCGGCGCGCAGTTCATCCAACCCAGCTTTTTCAAACGCCGTCCAGCGCTGATTGGCGCCCAGACCAACGCCCGGCTCGCCACGCGCCACGCCACCGCGGATGATCGTGCCCGAGCCGGCTCGCTCTGCCTGGGTGATCGAATCCTCCTGCTGGCGCTCTAGCGCCGAATAGGGGATCTGGAAGACATCAAACACGCCCCAACTGATATAGGTCTCGATGTGGGGAGAGGTCGACGAGCAGCCGATCCAGCGCACTTTGCCCTGTTGCTTCATCTCCTGGAGCACGGCCACCAGATCGCCCTGCTCCACCTGCTCAACCGTCGGGTTATGCAATTGCATCAGGTCGACATAATCGGTGCGCATGCGTGCGAGCGACTCGTGCAGACCCCGGAAGAGGTTCTCGCGCGTCCAGACGTGCGGCGTCTCATCGGTATTCGCGTCCTTATGCACGACGGTGCAACCACACTTCGTCGCCAGATAATAGTGATCGCGGCGATTGCTGATGTACTTGCCAATAAACTCTTCTGAGCGGCCATAGTCATTGGCCGTGTCGATGAAGTTGATGCCGCTATCGAGCACAGCGTTCAGAATGGTCTCGGCCTGGCCTTCGGTGACTGGCCGTCCGCCCCAAATGCGCGAGCCGCGCACTTCCATCGCGCCATACGACAGGTCAGTGACCTCTAACCCTGTCCGGCCCAGCGTTCGTTTTGTGAGTGCCATTGTCTAGCTCCTTTACATAAAGCGCTCTGATCGTTTGATTCTGATCCCCAGGTGCGTGGCGAAACGATCACTGCACGAGCCGTACCTGGGCTTGTGCAGTCAGAGTGTAATCGAGAAATTACGAGCCGACAAATATAGGGTTGGACCGGTCTTGTCGACTTTGATCGTGTAATTAGCCGTGCCGACATTGCCCACGCTATCCTGACAGGTGGCCGTGAGGGTCTGCAAACCTTCACCGATGCTCTTGCTGCTCGTGGTACAACGGGTCGTGTCGAGGCCGCGGCCGCCGGTGTTGTCGTGCCAACGCCAGGTTACGTGTCCAGTCTGGCGCATAAAGGCCGATCTCAAGTAGGCTGCCACTACTCGCTAAATCATTAGTTGTGAACCAGCTGCCTGCGCCAGAGATTCTGCTATCGTAGACAGGGCGCACCACTCGGAGAATTTCAAGGTCATTTTTCGTAAAAGAACAACCTATTTAAAGCCACAGTGATGGCGAGGGCGCCCAAGCTGGCTATATACACTGCTTCTGGTCGGTAATTGTAGAGGAATCCTGCGGCAAGTGGAGCAACGACAACGGCAAGGGCGTTCCCCGTCTCAACGAGGCCATAGGCCAACCCAGTATCCCCGACTTTGACCAACGAGCGCGAAAAAGCCAGCGCCATTGAACGGTACAGATGGTAGCCACCAACGAAAAAGTATCCCACGAAATAGGCGATCACGCTTTGCCCCTGCCACATCAAAAGCGCAAAAACAGCGAGCAGTAGCTGCCCAATCAGCATTCCAGTGGATACGCGTAGATTTCCAAGGGCAAACGTAATGATGGCGGCTCCAATGCTGGCAATCGCGCCCATGGTGCCGATTTGTTGGATCGAAAGGTGACGAACGTTCTGGAGATACAGGGCGGTAAGCTGCTGGGGAACGCTGATAGCGATGATCGTGAAGAAAACGACGGCCAGTAAGCCAAGAAACCGAGGGTTCGCGATGGGGCTGACGAGAGGGAGCGATGGCTCTTGATGCGCCAACCCTACGGGGCGTCTGGCAAGGGATAACACGAGCGTAGAGGCCAGGAAAAGTCCCGCGGCATACCGAAAGACGACGGATAGTCCGGCTGTGTTTGCGATCCAACCGCCCAGGATCGGTCCGACAATCGCACCCACCTGGAATGCGGACGCGCGCAACGTAACCGCGCGTTGTACAGTCCAACGGCCACGTAAACTTGTGACATAGCTGTTCATGGGCGCGCTAATAAACGAAGTACAAGCATAGGCCAATAACCCGGCGACAAAAAAAGGCAGGCTACGAGCCTCCGCCATCATGATTGTCGAGGCAATCGCGAGGATTAGGGCCGCAAAAATTAGCGGTCGCGTGCCAAAACGGTCAGAAAAATACCCGGCTGGCACCTGTACGACGGCCATCATGATCCCGATCATACTGAGTACAGCCCCGATTTTCACTGCATCCGTGTTCCACCTTTGGAGAGCCAATGGTAGGAAGAAGATAAACAAACCTTCACCCAATCCCTCTATGACCGAGGAGATAGCAACAATTACTAAGTCACGGTGAATGCCCCAGGGCATTTTTGTGTCAATCCGATTCATCACTCCCCGCTCTCTACTGGTTTCGATTAAAACGCTACATTGTGTTGCTTGAATTTCTCCTGGTTCTTGGAGTTTCACCCTGTTGGCTATAAGGTGCAATAATGGCAATCATCATCAATATCAATGTCATGTTGGCCAAGCGCAAAATGAGTGTTACTGAATTTACCGAGAAAGTGGGTATTACCATGGCCAATCTTTCCATCTTGAAAAATGGCAAGGCCAAGGCTGTCCGTTTTCAACACTTGAGGCCATTTGTAAAGCATTAGATTGTCAGCCGGGAGATATTCTGGAGTACAAAAGTGAGTCGCTTTCTGACGTCAACATGAGGAGTCGTTCATACTGATGGCCAGGTTGAATCATTGTCAAATTTTATTCTCCTTCAGCTTGCCCAACGGTGAGCCTCAGCCGCCACAGACAGCTTGTGGATCATAACCGAAAGACGCTCGGCGGTCGGCGTGCATGGGCATTGTTATACGGCGCTAATCTCCCACTTCCAAACATTTCCGACGTCAGGATCGACAGTCTGGGATAGCTTAGTCATCCCACACTTCTCTAATACGTTAGTCGAAGCATTGGGTTCTGCTAACGTATGAGCACAAACACGGTCAACCAACTTTGACGCAAACGCGATTTCAATAAGCTGACGTGCCGCAGACGTTGCAAAACCTCTGCCCTGATAAGTGGGGGCAACAGAGTAACCAATCTCCACACTACGATTAGCATCAGGAACCGACTTGAAGCCTCCAAACCCAACTAAAGCCTGGTCCGGGCGAAAAACAAACAGATACGGTAGCCAAGGATGCCAAAGTTGGGAAGCTTTCATTTGATTCAGAATATACTGTAGCGCCACGTCAAAAGGCATATAACCATCAACCACCTGAAGTCCGTAGGCTCCTTGAAAAACATCTGTGCCCTCGATCAGCTTTTCAAGGTGTTCAATTGAGCAAGGAAGAATTTCTATGTCTATGATTCAGACCTCCTCTCCTTGATAGCCTTTGCTCCTAACCGACATACCACAAATTCTTACACTCATTGCTTTGAGTTGTACCAAACAGATCAACTTAAGGATAGTAGCCGTTTCTGCCTATTAAAACGCAAGTTATCCTTATTTCAAAATGCCTTAAACGCTTACGCTTGATCAGGAAAGACAGAGCGTG
>JAPLGZ010000109.1 GCA_026389895.1 Chloroflexota bacterium
TAGTTGGTCCAACCGCTGTATTCCCGACCTTCAACTCATCTTCTTGATCGAGGGTAATTATGAATACTCGGAAGAAGGTCGGGCACCGGTGAACCTGATGGCTGGCGAGGTATTATTGATCGAGCCCGGTCGTTGGCACACATTTCGCTCGGTAGATCGGAATGGAATTGGCTGGATCTCGGGCTTGCATTTCGAGTTTACGGCGTTGGGCGCTTGGGCTGCCGGTGATTATCGCCTTGCTGTCGCACCCGAGCGCGTGACACGCGTCGTCGATGTCACGTATCTGCATGAACGTTTCAAGCGTTTGGCCCAAGTTTATCGCAGTTATCAACCCTACCGTGAGTTGCAAACAAGCGCGATTGCCCGCGAAATCGTGTTGATCTTGGTGGGGCATTGGCGCCAACCATCGGGGCCTGACCTCAGCCCGCGCATGCAAGAGATGATCAACTTTATCCGCGCAAATTTACGTGAACCACTCAACCGGCAAGCCTTGGCGAAAGCGTTCCGGCTCTCGCCAGAGCATATCAATCTGTTGTTTCGCCAAGAGTTAGGCATGACGCCTTCTTCTGTGATTAATCGCGAACGTGTGATGGTGGCCTATCGGCTGATTCATGAAAAGGCGCATTCGGTTAAAGAGGCTGCCTACGAAGTGGGTTACAGTGACCCGTTTTATTTTTCGCGTGTTTTCAAAATGATCTTTGGCATTCCACCCTCGCATATTGTGTAAGTTGCCGAACGCGACCGGCACTTAATGCAACGCGCGAGCATATATTCAGTGGCACTAGTCCGCCGCAACGGTAAGGGTTGGTCGCGTTGTCCACTAACTGGGTTAAGGCTGCATAAATTTGTCGATCTTCATTCTCCCCGATTTGCTCTTGCTCACTTTGCGCCGTATGCGCAGTCGCCTGCAATTAACGTTATTGGCTTTGTTCGGGGTCGTGCTTGCGGTTGGGCTCCTCTCCAGTGCCGGTTTTTTTGCGCAGGCTGTTGATCGCATCATCCTCTCACAAGAATTGGTTGAACTAAGCCAGACGACGGGCCGCCAACCATTTGCCATGCGTGTCTACTTTTTTCCCAGCGCGCGCAAGCCCATCGCCCTGACAATGGCCGAAACAGTGGCGCCCAACATCGCGGGTGCGCTCTCTGGCGAGATTGGCTTGCCGGTCAGCCAGCAAGGATTGGTAGTGGAAAGTTCTGGCTTGATGTTGCTGCCCGGCGAAAATGATACGCGTTATACCCAAGACCGCAATTCGGTTCTAGATTCCGTGACGCTGGTCTACATGGCTGATGTTGCCAACCAGATGGAAATTGTGGCGGGCGAGGCGATCCCGGCGGCAACAACTTCCGCCGATAATATCCTCGATGTTTGGATGCCAGCCAGCATGGCCGCCGATATGGGCGTGTTACCCGGTGAAGAATTTCGGGTGGCAGTCAACCTGAGCCAATCACCCTACCAGATCCGGGTGCGCGGTTTGTGGCGTGCCAAAGATGCCACGAATCCCTTCTGGTTTAGCAACCCAGACCAACAGCTAAAGAAGGCTTTGCTCATTCGCCGAGTCGATTATATCCGTTTTGCCGAGGCGATGCAGCCAGCCAAAGCAGGCGTCGTCTCCTGGCTGATCCATCTGGATGATCGGGTGCTCAACCCCGCGCGCGCCCGCGACTATGTCACTGGATTTGACCGGGGTATGAAAATTGTCAATCAATTCTTGCCCGGCACTAAACTAGACAAATCCGCGCTTGACCCGTTGGAAAAGTTTGTCCAACGCCAGTCCACCCTCACCTTTACCCTGTTAAGCTTTAACATCCCCAACTTGGGCTTCTTGCTGGCTTTTCTGCTGCTGCTCGCGGTCATTATGGCTGATTGGCAGCGGCGCGAAATCGCCGTGCTTGTCAGCCGCGGCATGGATATGACCCTTGTTCTTAGCTTGACCCTTCTGGAAGAGCTCTTTCTCTATAGTGTGGGCATTCCACTGGGCTTGTTATCGGGCATGTGGCTGGCGCGCATGATGGGCTATACCGTCAGCTTTCTCACTTTTATTCAGCGTGAACAACTGCCCGTTTCGGGGCAAGGCATCCGGCCCTGGTTGATTGTCGTGGCGTTGGTGGTTGCTTTGTTAGCGCGGCTGACGCCCATCTTCCAGGCCGCGCGGCACAGTGTGGTGACACAAGAACGCATTCAAGCCCGCCCGGCGCGCCTGCCGTGGTGGCAGCGTACCTATCTCGATTTTTTACTGCTATTGCCCACCTATTACGCCTATCAGCAACTTGTGCAGCGTGGCACACTGGCCCGCGTGGTTGAGAACCAACCCGATACACTTTTTCAGGATCCCTTGTTGATCCTACTCCCTGCGTTGGTGATCTTCTGCGCGGCGTTGTTGAGTATGCGGCTTTTTACACTCTTGATGCGAGTATTGGATAAAGTGGCGCAATGGATGCCTTGGACCACCCTTCATTTGGCTTTGCGCCAACTCAGTCGGCAAGGCCATACCTATATTAATCCTATTTTATTGGTGATTACGGCGCTAGCACTGGGCGTTTATACCTGTTCGCTGGCGGCCAGCCTGGATCAGTGGCTGGTCGACCGCATCTATTATAGCACTGGCGCGGATGTCTCGTTTCTGCCGCTCATGCAGACAACTAATCCTGGTCAAACTGGCAACGCGAGTGAAGAGACCAGCACGGAAGGATTGCCCACCGAAACGGAGTTTTCTGAATTAGCTGGTGTGCGCGCGGTGGGCCGGGTTGGGCGGTATGGGGCGCGGATTGGCGACAGTGAGAATGCGCTCAACGGGCAATTTCTCGGCGTGGACCGCGCCAGTTTTCCATCCGTTGCCTGGTTTCGGCCGGATTTTGCCAATCAATCGCTGGGTGGGTTGATGAATCAGTTGGCGCTGGATGAGCGTAATATTCTCGTCTCGCAAAAACTCTTAACACAAGGCAATTATCAAATTGGGGCAGAAATCCCTATCAGCGTGGGGTTAGATAAAGATGTGACGATCAGTGGGCTCTTTAAAATTGCCGGGGTCTACACCTATTTCCCCACGGTTTATCCTGATGTGGAGGATGAAACCGCCGTGATCGGTAATCTGGAATATCTGTTTTTGCAGGGTGGCGGCACGACTTTCCCTTATCACATCTGGCTGCGCACTGATCCTGACCAGTTTGCCAATTTGTCTCCCGACTTAGCCGAACAGACGCTGTTCAAGACTTTGGCGACCACAGGCGTCAAGACCACTCAATGGCGTGACGCTCCCGCCATGATTGCCAAAGAGCAAGCCCGTTTCGAGCGTGTGGGGATCTTTGGCACCCTTTCGGTGGGCTTTTTAGCCGCAACGTTGATGGCAGTGTTGGCGCTATTAATTTATAGCTATGCTGCGTTACAAGAACGGCTCTATCAATTTGGGGTATTGCGGGCGATTGGCCTCTATCAACGTGAAGTGTTGGGCCAGGTGAGCTTGGAATATGCCCTGCTCATTGCGTATGGCGCGCTGCTGGGGCAGTGGATCGGGGCAACGGCGGCCCAATTATTTGTCCCATTTTTGCGCACAGCCAACGCCGCTGGGGTTGCGTTGCCGCCGTTGATCCCGATTATTCCCCAAGCGGCCATTCTGAACCTAGTCTTCGGCTTTGCCGGACTCATGATTGTCGTTGAAGTACTCGTGATTGCCTGGGCCATTTCTGGCCGTCTTTTTGCCGCCTTACGAATGGGCCATCAAGCCTAATCCTGGAGGTTGCGTAGCGGTGAGGATCGTGTACAATACAGCTACTGTTCGTCTACCTGTTTAAAAGAATTCTTCAAGAATTCTTGTTGTGCAAGATTCTTAGGATGTCGGGACCATACGTTTTTGCCTTCCACAAGCCAATCTCCGGGATTTCTAGAATTTGCGCCTCGGTTTGTGGTGCATGCTGCGCCAATTCCAGCAAGGTGTTATTGTTGAAAATAATCTCGAGCGCCACGCCGCGCGTTTCGGCAACATGGCTGCGCCAACGGCGCAAGGCATCGTAGCGACTCAGCGCAAGTTTATCCAACGCTTGTTCGGGCCGCATTTTAAATTCTGGTAGCGCGGGTAAAGGGCGCCGCTGGCCTTCGGCAATTACATCAAGCAACGCTTTGCCATAACGCACCCGTTGATGTTCGCTCCAGCCGGCAATGTGTTGCAGCTCAGATAACATTTTCGGTCGTTGCATGGCCAGCGCGCTTAGCGTCTGATCGTTAAGAATCTTAAAGGGTGGACAATTTTCACTTTCTGCCAATTGCTCGCGCCACTGCCAGAGCGCTTCAAGCAGGCCGGTCGCTTCGCGAGGCACTTCGCGGGTCGTTTTCATTTGCCAAAATGATCGCTTTGGGTGAGCATTGGCCTGATAATCGAGCCTGCTCAACGCGGTCATGGCCTCTTGCGCTTCTTCCCAGCGCCCTTTGGTCTTGAGCTGATCGGTCAAGATCGTCCGCAACGTAGGCAGAAAGTGGGTGTCCATCTGTGCATAGGTGATCTGCTGCGGGGTCAAGGGCCGTTTGCCCCAGTTGGTGCGTTGCATGCGTTTGTCACTGATGATGCCAAACTGCTCTTCTAGAATCGCGGCCAGGCCCACATGCGGCCACCCTAGAATGCGGGCGGCCAGTTGGGTGTCAAAGATATTGTGAAAGGTGTAATGTAAATCGCGTTGGAGTTCCAAAATGTCATTTTCGGCGGCATGCATCACCACTTCGATCGAAGGATCCGCCAGCAATAACCCTAAAGCGCCAATATCTTGCAAGCGCAACGGGTCAACGAGATAATCAACAATCTGATTTAAATCAGGTTGGTGAGCATCGGCAAAGGTCGAGATTTGGATCAGGCAGACCCTGGGGTAATACCGATAGAGACTATCACTTTCGGTATCCAGCGCAAATAGCGTTTGTTTGCTCAAGTGATTCATCATCTGCGCAAAGGTTTTTTCGTTATAAACCAACACTGGGTCTTCAATTTTCGCAGCGAGCGTTCGATTCGTCATATGTATATTGATCATTCAGCCTGTAACAGGCCTAACTTACCCGTAAAGATCGTTAAATTTGTTTGGTTGGCGCCCGTTGTGGCGTTTATGCTTGCGTAACATCCTGTACACACTACTAATCATACTGATTTTTGGCAAATATCCAATATTCCGTCCTTGCATTATGAAAGGAGAAAATCTGTGCATGCAATCCGCCCGCTCGATGATCAGCTGAGGGAACAGTCGGAAATGACGACTGAGACCATCACGACCGAGGAGATGAATCGCCTGGCGCATGTGGCGAATGGCCGGTTGAGTTTCTGGATCGGCATTGTCTTCGCGCTTTTAGGTTTGCTGGCCTTCGTGATCATTTTTAATGTTGTTTTCCCAACGTTGGGTGACAACTTGAGCCAATGGAATTTGATCTTGCTGGGGTTGCTCTTTAGCCTGGCGCCGGCTGGCTTGTGGTTGAGTTTTTTCTACCAACTGGACCGTCAGGAACCCGAGCCGGTCGAGATGGTCTTTAGTATCTTTGTTGTTGGCATGTTATTGACGGCCGCTTTGTACCAGCCAGTGTTGCAAGGTATTTTTGAGATTGACCGTTGGTTATATGCCAACTGGTGGGCGCGCCTGTTGGGTGGGATCCTCGTTGTCGGTTTTTTTGAACAATTTCTGGTCTATGCCACGGTGCGCTATGGCGTCTTTAAGCGGCCAGAATTCGACGAACGGATGGACGGCATCATCTATGCCATTGCGGCGGGGCTGGGGTTTGCCACGGTGCTTAATTTTATCTATGTGCTCGACCGCGGTGGGGTTGACTTGGATATTGGTTCGATTCGGATGGTCGTCAATGCCTTGGCGCATGCCAGCTTTGCGGGTGTCTTGGGTTATTTTATCGGTCAGACCCGTTTTGAAAAGACGCCAATCTATTATCTGCCTTTGGGGCTGACGATCGCAGCGGTGATGAATGGGCTCTTCTTTTTTATTCTGGAGCGCAGCAGCACGGCTAGTCTATCCTTTAACCCCTGGATTAATTTGATTTTTGCCACCATCGTCGCGGTCATTACCTTATTGATCGTTTTCTGGTTGGTTGCGCGTGATAATGAAGAGACGTTGCGGCTGGCGCGTACGGCGGTCCACCAAAATCGACTGGCAGCCTTGCCGCCGATTCCGCCTGTGGTTGATGTAAAGGAAGGTGTATAAATGGCCAGCTTATTCAGCGCCTTGCGTAAACCAAGCGTGACGAATCAACCCCCTAGTGTTTGGGAAACTCGCCGCAATGATCTTGTCATCATCCTCTGGTTTGCCTTGATGCTTGCGCTCGGCTTGGGGATCCGTAACCGTGTGTTGAATGCCAGCCATACGCTGGCCATTGGCGAAGGGTTGCCCAATATTGCGTTGCCCGTCGGTTGGTCGATCACCAAGGCCGAAGGATTGGCTTTACAGGCGAAAAATTTGGCCAGCCCAAGCATGTTTGATGCGGAGATCGATGTGTATACGCGCGACCTCAAACCAAACGAAGCAATCGAACTCGTCCATTCGGCGTGGAGCTTGAAGCGTAGCGAGATTTTGCCCCAATATCGCGAACTGTCCGTAGAAAATGTCAAAGTGCAAAACGATATTACCGGAATGCGCACCACCTATGCCTATGTCGCTGACCCGACGCGTGAAAGTGGCGCGAGTGGTCTGCCAGTTGTGGTTGAGGCGCAGGATCTGGTCTTTGTCCAGAATAACAAGGTAGTCGTCGTCACAACGGCGGCCGATGCGGCGGAATGGACGGACGAAGCACCGTATTTTCAACAGGTCTATGACAGCCTGAAATTGCAATTGTTAGATGGCGACGCGCAAGGAGGTGTGCAGTGATTCAATGGGAACAATTGCGCGGGCCAACGTCCCAATCACGCTTTGGCCGGCTCTATTTTGTCTTGCCTTGTTTGGTGATCTTGTTGCTGTTGGGCGGCGCCACGAGCAAACCAGCCGCAGCCGCCCTCGATCGCGATAAAATTGCACGGGCGCTGAATGCCACTGTGCTGATCTTGGTGCCCGATAACAGCGGTGACTTGGTCGCTGGCGGGAGTGGCACGATTTTGGACGCAGACAAAGGCTACATCCTGACCAATTTTCATGTGGTGGGTGATACTGACAAAGGCACGCTGACCAATGATCAAGGGCTAGCGGTGCTCGGTGTGATGCCAGCCAACATGCGCGGCGCGCCTGTGTTGAAGTATCGGGCCAAAGTGGTCAATGGCGATCCGAAACTTGATCTAGCCGTGCTCCAGATTGTGGCATTGGTTGATTCGCCGCGCGCGCCTTTGCCAGAAAATCTGGGGCTCACCGCTATCGAACGGGGCGACAGCGACCAACTGTTGATTGGCGATCCCCTCTACGTGATTGGCTACCCTGGTCTGGGTGGTGCCACTGTCACCATGACCAGTGGTCTGGTGTCGGGCTTTTTGGACGAAAAAGAGAATGGGGCGGGTGCTTGGATCAAGACCGACGCCGAGGTAAATCATGGCAATTCTGGTGGTCTGGCCGTCAACGCCGATGGCCAATTTATTGGCGTGCCCAGCGCGGGCGTGGCGGATGTCCAGGCGGCGGGCAAAATTAGCCTGGTGCGAACAGGCAATCTGGCGTTGAAATTTTACGATAGTGTCTTAATGGGCACTGTCCCAAGTAACATTAATAGTGGCAACAATCAACAAACCACTAGTAGCAGCGCGCAGATTGTGAAGGTACAATTTGGCGAGTCGATCAATCGGCGCAACGAGGTCTCAAAACCCGCCGTGAAATTTAAATCGGGCATCACCGATCTCTACGCGGCCTTTGAATACAGTGGTTTCGGCGACGGCCAGACCTTTACCTATGTCTGGTATTACAATGGCGGTGAAGATTCGCGCGACAGCCTGCCGTGGGATGCGGGCAATGACGGCAAAAATTGGGTCAGTCTGGGCAATGAAGACGGCTTGGCGGATGGTTTCTATGAAGTGGAATTGTTGTTGGACGGCCAGTCGCTCTTCCGCGGTGGCGTTGTCATCGGCGCCCAAGCCACGGCGGCTTGTAAATTTGGACCACTCACCTTTGCTAGCAGTATCAGCAAGGACGATCAGCCCATCGATCCCGGCCAGGAGTTTGCCAATGTCGAAACCGTCTATGGTTTCTTCGATGCCACGGGCATGAGCAACGGTACGCCCTGGAAAACTGTTTGGTATTTAGATGGTCGCCAAGTGAATGAATGGGAGGCGGTGTGGGAATTTGGCGAAAATAGCGCGCAGTGGGTGAGTCTGAAGCATCCGGATAATTTACCAGTGGGCGCTTACAAGCTTGAACTCTATTGCAATGACAAGTTAGCCCAGAGCGGCGAATTTACCATCGCCGAGCAGGCCACTGCGCAATCCGATGAAGTGAGTATCACAGGCCGCGTCTATGACCGAGACAACAAACGTAAGGCGATCAAGGGTGCACTGATCGTTTTGCTAAACCCAGGCGTCGCGGTCAAAGATTGGGTGGACGCCGACTTCCCCAAAGCCGATATCTATGCCACAGGCTCTAGCAACAGTCGCGGAGAATTCCAGTTGAGCGCCAAAGTGACGCCAGGCGAAAGTTATGGCATTGTCGTTGCACAAGACGCCTATCAGCCAATTACGCAGGATGATTATCAAATTCCAGCCGACGCCAGCGACCCATACACGCTTGATGTGCCGATG
>JAPLGZ010000443.1 GCA_026389895.1 Chloroflexota bacterium
GCCACATGGACCTAAAATCGAACTGGTCGCCTACGCTCGAAATTCGCCAGGATCATACCCTGGTCACAACCGGCATCTATCGTTATATCCGCCACCCGATGTATGCCAGCCAGTGGCTCTGGGTGATTGCGCAGATTCTCCTTTTGCAAAACTGGCTGGCCGGGCCGCTTAATTTGCTCATTTTTATCCCCTTCTATTTTCTACGCGTGCCAGCCGAAGAAAAGATGATGCTCGATACCTTCGGCGACCAGTATCGCGCCTACATGCAAAAAGTGGGCGGCGTGCTGCCCAAATAATTAGCCCCACTTTTTCTCCGATTGACAAATGAAATGAAAAGTTTTACGCTGTTTACTGATGGCAGGCAAAATAATTCCGTAGAACCCCTTAATTTTTCACGATAGGCAAGATTATACGGAGATTTCCCGTATAATCTTAGGTGTGCCTGGCGTTTTTGAGACCAATAGTGTGCCAAAACTTGTAGGTTACTCTAGGTGTGCAGGCAGTGAACTCAGCAATACACACCGATAAACTTACACATAAAACCCCTTTCGCCAACTGACAAAGATGATCAAGCTTGGCGCAAGAGGAGAATCAGGGAGACTAATGTCATGAGCAGTAAAACGAACCAATTCCCCATGCGCGCCGTGCCTGGCTACTATTCGAGCACGCCGGGCATCCAGATCGCCATCCAAACGGGCGCCGACGCCAGCGACGAAGATTTACAATTTTTTGAGCAGCTCGGCGTCGAGTGGGCGATGGTAGGCATCCGAAATCCCGAGCAACACACGCTCGATTTCTACAAAAGCCTGGTCAAGCGTTTTGGCGACCACGGGCTCAAGATCTATCGGCTGACCAACCTGGGCGTCCACAATGTGCCAGAGATCACGCTCAATCTGCCCGGTCGCGATGCAAAGGTGGAGGAGTTTAAGCAGTTTATCCGCAATATTGGCGCGGCGGGCATCAAGTACAATACTTATGCACACATGGCCAACGGCATCTGGTCTTCGGGGCGGGCCGAAGGGCGTGGCGGCATGGAAGCGCGCCGGCTTGATATCAAAGACGCGGTCGGGCGCTGGGTCGACAAGACATACGAGGGCGAATTAACCCACGGTCGCCTCTACAGTGAAGAAGAATTGTGGGACAACTATGCGTATATGATCCGCCAGGTTGCGCCGGTGGCCGAAGAGGCGGGTGTCTATATTGGCGTCCATCCCGACGATCCACCAGTCTATCCGCTAGGTGGCATTCCGCGTTGTATGTTCGGCAATTTTGCGGGCTATAAAAAAGCGATGGAGATCGCGGACAGCCCCAACATTGGCGTCTGCCTGTGCGTGGGCTGCTGGCTGGAAGGCGGCGAAATTGGCATGGGTGTGGGCGTCGTGGACGCCATCAAACACTTCGCGGCGAAAAATCAGCTCTTCAAAGTCCATTTTCGCAATGTGTCAAATCCGATGCCCGAGCCCTGGGTAGAGACACTGATCGACAATGGTTATCAGGATATGTACGCCGTGATGAAGGCGTTGCGGGAAGTGAAGTTCGACGGCTGTATCATTCCCGATCACATTCCAGCGATGCTGGGTGGACCGCGCGTCGGCACGGCCTATTCAATCGCTTACATGCGGGCGCTCGTGCAGGCGGTGAACAACGAATTTGGTGGCGCGGCATAGGGACGAGTTAGGTTTCTATGCCTCATAGATAAACCAAACAGAGCCCATCGTAATGACCAGTCGGCACGCCCTCGTGCCAGCCCAATTGCACGAGGGCGTGCTTTCTCCTCAGGCTGGAGAACATTAGGTATGAAGGCGGTCTGTGCAGCGCACGCTAGGTAGCGTGCGCTGCACGCGGCTCTATCCACCATCCAAACCTCAAATCGGTTAAAGGAACCTAGCCATGAAACCCAGCGAAACTCAGGCGTGGCGATTATCACCTTTCGTCGTTGGCCGCCAATACCGTGTTCGGCACGACTTCGCGGCGCTACGCGATAGCTTTCGCGCCGGGGAGATTCTGACATTCCACCATGACGCCTACAGCCGCTACGACAACTACACTGGCTACTTTTTCTCGCAGCCCGACACGCAACCGGTGCGCGTTTGGGACATCCACGACGATGAAAACTTAGACAGCTGGCAAGCGTTGTTCGAGGCGATCGAGGGCGATGTGCTCTAAAGCGCGCAATAGAGCGTGAATCGACGCTGGATTGGCATCTTTTGCCACCTGATATTACTCCTTGAGAAGTAGAGCCTGGCGCGTGTTTACAAGAATTGAGTTGATTCATTAAGCCGTGTACAACGCGCACTGATCAGCGTGCGATGCACGGACCCCCTTCATAAACTACGACCCACCAAGACCTAGTCCGTGCGTTGCACGCGGGTAGCCACCACTTCCACCTGTTCAAGCACTTTCTATCTCCTTTATTGTTCATTTTTTGACCAAAATGCAGCCCAAAATGAACAGTTTTTGGGCTGGCAATTAAACAATGGGGTGCGCGATAGTAATACCAACCGTTGTTTACTAACCTTAAATTGTTCATAACCAAAGGAGTCTACGATGAGTTTCGCTACATCCGCGCTTGCCACACCGCGCGCACCCGAACGAAAGCTCGGTTGGGTGCATACTTTGCTCGCCGTGCAATCCGTGGTCATCGTGCTCCTGTCGATCAACCGTCTGAGCACAGTAACCCTCGGCTATGTTGCCGCCAATCAATTT
>JAPLGZ010000209.1 GCA_026389895.1 Chloroflexota bacterium
CTTTATTTTCCTCCTTCCTTGGGACCCGTCGTCATCGGCACAATGACGACGGGTTCTGCCTTTCTTAGCCCCTTTCTCTGGTTCGAAAAAATCTATAAGTATCGTACCAGCGCGGCTTGCTGCCTTATACGGCGGTTATACCCAATTTAGTTATCGAAAGTCCAGTTTTAACCGTGATTTCAGGATGGCGGACAGAATTCACATCATTGCCCAGCGAATGCTATTTTAGCCTTCGAGCAAGTTAAAATCGCTCTACCCGAGCTTAAGCCGTTGCTCCGTGATGTGCGTCCCCCGTATAGCTATCCCCGTTAAATTACCAAACCTTAACATCTCGATGACTCCTCCTTAAGAATTCAGTCTTACACTAAGAGCAAGGCCGCGTAGGCTGGCACCATTGGTGGGGTCAATCCTGCCAATTCGATACATTTTTTTGGGCGGAATGCACAATAGAATCCCTCTAATTTTCTACCCAAAAGTGGCTTGTATTTGCATAAATTAAGATTCATAATAACAGAGAATCAATGGTTTCACTGATCGATAGATCTCGTAAGGCTTCGGATCTCCAGCAGAAAAGCAGGCCAACCGAAGTCCACGCAAATCGGGGCAAGCGAACTACCCCGCATCGCCGTAAGTTGTATCGATACGCCATTCACAAGCGTATCCGTTGGTCTCTTCTACAGGAGTTCAAGTTATGATCCACAAAAGTCATTCGCCACAGCCACATCATATCCGGGTAATTTTTGAGCTGCCTTCGTGCATTTGGGCAGATCGCATTTTTCTTGTGGGCGACTTTAACCAATGGTGTAAAAAAGCAATCCCCATGCAACAGCACCGTGACGGTCTCTGGCGCGCCACCGTAGATTTACCTTGTGGTAGCCGCCACGAGTTTCGCTATCTGATCGACGGCCAATGGAAGACAGATAGCCATGCAGATGGCTTTGCCACCAACGCCTATGGGATCGAAAACAGTGTTGTACTGGCAGTTTTGTCGGATGGCAACCGCCAGGATCGAACGAATCATCAGGGCTGGGATAAACCAGCTTGGGGCTTTACAGCTACACCCGCTGCTTTAGCGGCGCACAACCCAACGCCCCAACACCCTTCCCGAGTGCTGGAATCGCGGGCGGCCTAAAATCGCTTATAGCCTAGCAACATCTGAGTTCAGCGCATTGCGCTTGCCGATGGCTAGGTGTCAAAATAATTTCAAAATCTAAGCAACAAAAAGCGTGAGCAACCGGAATGGGTTGCTCACGCTTTTTGTTGCTACGATAATAGGAAAAGTGCCCGGTATGATATAATTGACGCCCTATGTCATCTATGGTTCGCCGTCTCATCTTACTCGCGATTCTCATTCTCGCCATCTTTTTGCGTTTCTGGCAGTTGCATAGCTTGCCGCCAGGTTTCCATTTGGATGAGTCATACGAAGCGTTGGAAGCCTGGCGCATCTTTACTGAGCCAGCCTATCGCCCGCTCTTTTTGACCGGCAATTTTGGTGTTCCCGCGATCAACGCCTATGCCAATGCCTTAATGTTTGGTCTCTTTCAGCTATTGGGTGGCGAGGCCGGCCCTGTGGCGATGCGGACCACGGCCGCTTGTTTCGGCGTGCTTGGGGTCGGCGCATTGTACGCATTGGCGTCTGAGTTACAAAGGATGAGCCAAAAAGCGCATCTTTCATTGGCCTTTCCTCTATTTGCGGCGGCATCATTAGCCACGCTGCGCTGGCATATTCACTTCAGCCGGATCGGGATTGAACCCATTATCGTCCCCTTGCTCTGGACCAGCGCTTTGTGGTTGCTCTTGCGCGGCTGGCGCACAGGTCATGGGGGGACTTTTGCGGGCTGTGGCGTACTCCTCGCGGCGACTATGTATACCTATCAAGCCGCCTGGATCATCCCATTCTTGATGCTTCCCATCATGCTACTTTTATGGATAAGTAAAACAGAAAGCGCACCCGAGAAACAGGCCATCCGCGCCAGGCAACGCGCCATTGGCTTGGGGATAGCTGGGGTTGTCGCAATCCTCCTGGTTATCCCGTTTGGTTGGTACGTCTGGCAGCATCCAGACATTGTCACGTTGCGTCCGAGTCAAGTGGCATCTGCGGTCGGCACAGATGG
>JAPLGZ010000556.1 GCA_026389895.1 Chloroflexota bacterium
TAGGTAGAGTGAAAAAGGGTGCGCCAGAGCACGCCAACGACAACCGGCGTCATCATCAGCGGAATGAGCAGCACTGTGCGGATCAAGCCAATCGCCTTGACATTGGCTGTTGCCAGCAGCGCCAGCGTCATGCCCAGCAGAAATTCAAGCGCCACGGAGACCACAACAAAGATCAACGTGACGCGTACGCTTGCCAGAAAATTGCTATCGCTGAACAGGCGCGTGTAATTGTCCCAGCCGATATAAACCGGCTGGCTATTGGGCACCGTCATGTTCCAGGAAAAAAAACTTAAGCGCAAGCTATAGAGCAACGGGTAAACGGAGGTGAAGAGTAAAAAGATCACCGCTGGCGCCATAAATAACAGCGACATCGTGCGTTCACGGCGATAAGTTTGGACGATCACTTTGGGTTCGGACATAGTTAATTTAGAGAAAGGTTGATTTTTAGCAGGGTTGAAACCCGCGGCTGACAACGCAGGAAGTGCCCTCAGGCACTGAGTTCCTAGTCGCTAAGGCGACTTCCTGCGTTGTCAGCCGAGCATTTTAATGCTCCCGGCCAAAGGGTCGGGACGCGAGAATCTCGACTATTCTTGGTAGGCGAAGCTCAATGGATTCTGCTTGATCAAATCTTCCCACTTCTTGGCGACTTCGTCCAACGCCGCCTGTGGTTCGGCCTGATCAGAGAGGACCTTGGAAGCAGCCTCACCCACGCTGATGAACATCTCTAGCCATTGTGGCACGCCTGGTGTGAAGGGGCGACCGCGGTCTAATACCGCGGCATAGTCGGTCATATAGGGCTTGGCCTTGAGCACGTCGGCATCGCTAAAGATCGGTTTGCGGGCAGGCGTCGTCCCAAAGTCCAGGGCGCCTTCTTTGGCTTTGGTGGCGTCCGTCAAATAGGCCATCAGATCAAAAGCGGCTTCTTTGTTTTTAGAGGTCTTCAACATGACCACGTTGTGTTGGACAAAGTTGCCAGTGCCCTTCTCAGGATAAGGCGCAATCGCCCACTTGTCCACCACTTTGGACTTGGTGGCATCATTCAAGCTGGGCAGAATAAATCCACCCCAGCCTTCGTACACGGCCACGTCACCGGCAACAAAAGCATTGGCGGCTTCGGGGTTATCCCAAGCGAGAATGCCTTCCGGTGTATATTTTTTCATCTGGTCCTTGAGCATGGTCACGGCTTTCACGCCTTTTTCGCTGTTGATCAGCGGCTTCCAATCCGGCGTCAGCAGTGCATCGCCCTGTGACCAATAGCGGGCCAAGAAGAGCTTGATCAACTGGGCTGTGACACCAGCGAACGAAAGACCATGCATTTTGTCTTTGGTGTTTTCAGCCAATACTTTTTCATAATCTGCCCAGGTGGTGGGGAATTTGGCGATCAGATCTTTGCGATAGAAGATCAGCGACACGCCAGAGACTACGGGTAGGCCATAACGCACACCTTTGTTGCCGGCAATACCTTCACCATATTTGTAAACCGGCTCGAAAAAGCCCTCCATATCATACTTGCTGCTGGTGAGGAAGTCATTGATCGGTTCCAAATTCGGCCAGATCGTGTACTGGAATTCAATGTCATTGCAGAATAGATCAAACTGCGGCGAACCGGAGGCCAGATCGGCCTGCACCTTGGGCATCAATGTTTCCCATGGGGCAAATTCAAATTCAACTTTGGCACCGGTCTGTTCGGTAAATTCGGGCGCCCACTTGCGGAAGGCCGCTTCATAATCCGCACCCGCCTGGGTCAACATGTGGAGCGTGACCCCTTCATATTTTTTGCCGCCGGCAGCCGCCGCAGTTTGGGCCGCCGTCGCCGCAGGTGCGGCGGTCGGCAAGGGCACGCCGGTTGGCCCGCAGGCCGCCAATGCCGTGCCAGCCCCCAGCAAGCCTAATGCCTTGAGCATGTCACGTCGATTCAACGAGTTTTGTTTCATGGTCTGTGCTCCTTGTAGATGGGAAGAGTTTGAAGAAGTGATGTGTGACAAGTGATGAGTGAAGTGCGAACACACAATATTACTCATCACCTGTCAAGCATCGCGGTTAGCATCTTTTAGATAATCGTACACGATTTCCCCGTAGGTTTCCGTATAACTTGCCACTTGATAGAAGGCAGTCACCTCTGCCAGCGGGCCAAACGGGCGCAAATCACTGTTGGCCGTAGCGTCAAAGGTCACCGTGCCGCTGCCCTGATAGAGCAAGTGCGTGGTGACATCCTGCGGCGCCGCCGTGACAATCTGTTTGATGGCGGCGCCTGGCCCATCGGCGCGCGGGATCAATTTGAGGCGATAGCTAGGAAACATCGGGATCATGGCTTCCGGTCTGGCAGGGGCGCCCAGTTCAGCGGTGATTGTCATCACATTGACGCCATCTTTGATCGTGCGCGCGACAAGCAAATTGTTGTGCTGCTCAAACGTGACCTGGGCATACTCTTTGGGCGCGCCCCAGCGCTCGCGCCCAGAGCAGATAGCAGGGATATTATCCAGATAGAGATGCGAATTATAGAAGCCGGTCTGGCCACGAAAATTCACTTTGATCTGCAAACCGGATTCATGAAATGGGCCATAAGACGACGAGAAAGGCACATCAATGCCAAAAGCAACACATAGGCCGTCAGCAGCCGGTTCGAGCGGTTCGGGCAATAAAGCGCGCAGACGGAGCGGATCGGCTTGAAAATAGACCAACAAGAAACGCACATCGCGGTAATAGGTCGGCAACGGTGGATAGTAAGGCCGGTGCGCAGGCATAACGTCGCCCGCGTTGGCAGCTAGACGGGTAAAGCTCATCATGGTTGCTCTGGCTGAACAAAGGTGGTTTTTCAATCCGGTTCGGTCGGATATGAACTCGATTCATTTTATGCGACTATGCCGCTTTGTGCAACTCATTTTTTGCACGGAATATTTCAGAAAAAAGTGTAAGCTTTGCCTGCTGCTATCGCCTAAGCGGTTAGTCACGCATTTACGGAACAGCATCGCGCTTGACGGTGCGGGTATAGGCCAGCATTAGGGGACGAGCCGGCTTTCGAGCAGTGGTCAAAGTTTGATTCGCTAACCAACGGGTATCTGACCACTTCTCAGAAGACTTTCCCCCTCAATCGGGGATATGCGGCACACTCTGGTACATCTTCCACTCTCAGGTGCAGCCAATCTTCCGGGAACCCTTCAGGCACCCGCTGGATAATAAACCAATCTTTGACCCTTTCCCGAAAGATCTCCCCTAATTTTGGTTACAACCGGAATTTAATTACGCCTTGACAAATCGTTTCACGCTTGTTATAGTCGGAGCTAGCACAATTCAAACGATGTAAGTCTCCCTTTTCTTTTCAATACAATTTATGTGAGGAATCAATGAGCATACGCCAGCCACGTATCACCGTTGTCGGCAGCTTTGCCGTTGGTTTAACCATTCGTGCGCCGCGCTTTCCAGTCAAAGGCGAGACCCTCTTGGGCAGCGATTTTGATATGGGGCCGGGCGGCAAAGGCTCCAATCAGGCGGTTGGCGCGGCGCGGCTGGGCGCGGATAGCCATTTTGTCGGCATGATCGGCGAAGATTTGTTTGGTGAGATGGCGATCAAGCTATACGCGGCGGAGCGTGTTGGCACTTCACATTTGCGCCGCACCCCCGAAGGCAAAACTGGCGTTGGTCTGATCACGCTAGATGCGGCCGGCGATAATCACATTGTGTTGGATATGGGCGCGAACGAACTGTTGACGCCCATGGCGGTGGATGCCGCCGAAGCGTTGATCGCCAGCAGTGATGTGGTATTAGCGGTCCTCGAAATTCCCACCGAGGCAGCGGCGCATGCGATGAGATTAGCGCGGCGGCATAACGTCATCGCGATTCTCAATCCAGCCCCAGCGCGCCCACTGACGCCCGACGAACTCGCCAACGTCGATGTGCTGACGCCCAACGAGAGCGAATTGCGCATTTTGCTCGGTCTGCCACCCGATGATCCGACGGACACGGTGGAGTTGGCAAGTCGCTTGCGCGCGTTCGGGGTGCGCAATATTGTCGTGACGCGCGGCGGCAACGGTGCGTTGATCATTCATGCGGATGGCGCTATCGAACCGATCCCCGGCGTCCGGGTCAATGTTGTGGATACAACCGGGGCGGGTGATGCTTTCACCTGTGCGCTGGCCGTGGCGCTGGCTGAAGGGAAGGCGCTTTCCGATGCCGTGCGCTTTGCCACAGTGGCAGGTGCGCTGGCCTGCACTCAATTAGGCGTCATCCCAGCCTTAGCGTATCGCCCGGCCATCGAGGCGCAGATCGCTAATCTAGGCTAATCCAGAACGCTAGTGCGGCTTCACTACTTGGCAATGGCTTAAGGTTAGCTGAGCGTTATTTCTTTCGCCAAATTATAGCGCAAAAGCGGTTCTATTGCCCTAAGCCAACCCTACGAAATGATTGACAAGGAAAAGAAAGCTTGCTATGTTCGTGACCATAAAAATTTCCATTTATAAAAGAATAAACGATTAATTCTCACTTAGTTTTCACAAGGTGATAACTGAATTTTATCCGTACAATCAGTATGGCGGTTTTTAAATAAGCGACGACGGCTACGCGCGGGCGCATCTATCGTAGGTCATCCTATAGCAAACGCAGTACGATTGATTCAACGCCAAAATAACGATCTAGCCTTCCAACGAATTGAGGGAATAGTGACCGTAACCATCCTGGTGGTAGACGACAAAGCCAATGTCCGGCTGATGTTGGAAGATTATCTGACCGCCCAAGGGTTTCGCGTGGTGTTGGCGGACAACGGGCGCAATGCTCTTTACAGCGCGCGCCATGTCAAACCCGATCTGATCTTGCTGGACATTATGATGCCAGAAATGGATGGCTACCAGTTCATCACACAGCACCGGCGCGAAGCGGCAACGCCGGTCATCATGATTACGGCCAAATCGGAAGAG
>JAPLGZ010000538.1 GCA_026389895.1 Chloroflexota bacterium
GCCTATCTAGAAGAATGGCGCAAAGATGCCTGGCAGACGCGCGAAGGCACACCCGAAGAAGTGGCGCAGGTGATCGCTCTGGCATTGGAAACTGAATATCCGCAAGGCCGTCTGTTGGGGATGTTGCGTGAATTGAATCAACCGTGATCGGATGATCAGTGACAGGTTGACCAGCCATCGTATGGTAAGATAACGAATCTTTAGGGCCAGCTATCGTCATCCGCCGTCATTGGCATTATCCTGCTGCTTTTTTAAGACAAAGGAATCTAAATTATGACAAATAATAAACTGCTCACGTGGCTTGAAGAAGGCCGCTTTGTTTTGGGCGATGGCGCCATGGGCACCATGTTGCAGGATGCCGGTTTGACCGACGGCGGCGCGCCCGAACTTTGGAATGTCGTCTATCCCGAGCGAGTTAGCGCTGTCTATCAAGCCTATATTGATGCTGGCTCCAACATGATCGAAACCAATACATTTGGCGGCACATCGGCGCGTTTGAAGATGCATAACTTGCAAGACCGGGTGGTCGAATTAAACCGGGCTGGTGCCAAACTAGCTGCTGATATCGCACACCCGGTGGGGGCGCTCGTCGCTGGCAGCATTGGACCGAGCGGCGAACTGATCGAGCCGGTTGGCCCTTTGACGATGGAAGAAGCGGCCGCGATGTTTGCTGAGCAGACGATTGGCTTGGTCGAAGGTGGAGTTGATTGTGTGGTCATTGAAACGATGAGCCACCTCAACGAAGTCAAGGCCGCGGTCGACGGGGTGCGCAGCGTCGCACCGGAATTGCCAATTGTCACCACGCTTAGCTTTGACACAAATCTGCATACGATGATGGGCGTCAGCCCGCGCCAGGCCGTGGAAGAATTGGCCGCCCTGGGCGTAAAAGTAATCGGCGCGAACTGTGGCACCGGCACCGACGAGATGGAGATGATTGCCACCCAACTGGCCCAATATCGCCCAGACGGCATCTACCTGATGGTGCAGAGCAATTCGGGGTTGCCCCAGTATGCCAACGGCAAGATTCAATATGAAGGCACCCCTGAGGTGATGGCCGATTACGCGATCAAGATGCGCAATCTGGGGATTAACATTATCGGCGCCTGTTGCGGCAGTTCGCCGGCCCACATTGCAGCAATGCGTGATGCCCTGGCGCGTGTCCAAAACGATCCGATTCCCGGCCCACCGTCCATTGAAGACGGTGACAGCCCAATCGAGAGCTCCGAGAGCCGGCTGGCCCGCGCCGCGGCGCGCCGCACAGAGCGCCGTCAACGCGTGCAGGCGTAAAGAGCTAGGAGCGGTAGCCAGGTAAATCCGCTTGTTGACCCTGTCTACCGCTCGCATAGGAGAGCGATGAAAATTGGCATTATTGCTTGTGGCGCCATTGTGCGCGAATTAATCGCCATTGCCAATCGTCAGCAATGGGACTACGAATTGACCGCAGTGCCCGCGCAACTGCATAACCGGCCCGAACGAATCGCACCTGCCATTGAAGAAAAGCTAGAAGGCGAGAAATTAGACGGTTGGGCCAGCCGCTTTGATCTGATCTTGTTGGGCTATGCGGACTGCGGCACCGGCGGTGCACTCGATGCGCTGATGGAACGTTATGAACATATCGTGCGCATTTCGGGGCCGCATTGTTATGAGTTTTATGGCGGGGCGACCTTCGACAAGCAGAACGATGAACATCTGGGCACCTTCTATCTCACCGATTTTCTGGCGCGCCACTTTGACGGCTTGGTCTGGAAGGGGTTGGGGCTAGACCGTTACCCAGAATTGTTGCCAATGTACTTTGGCAATTACACGCACCTGATGTATTTGCAACAATTGCCCGATCAAGACGAAAGCGCACGTGCCCAAGCCGCCGCCGCCAAGATGGGGTTGCAATATGTGCATGTCAACCCAGGTTTAGACGAACTTGAACAGCGCGTCGTTGCGCTAGTGAATGAGTGGCAAAAAACACACGTGCTTAGTAATGCTAACCCTCAGTAGATCGAGGGTGTATAAAAACGATTGGCTCAAAAACTATGCTTACTATCCCACTACAGGAAGCGGAAGTGCAACTGGCCGCGTTAATCGATGAAGTTGCTGCGGGCGAGGAAGTTGTGATTACCCGCGATGATGGGGCAAAGTTCAAGATCGTACGGGTTGAACGTGTGCAAATCCGCCCCAAATTTGGCAGTGCTCAGGGCCTGGTTAAAATTGCTGAAGATTTCGATGCGCCATTGCCTGGCTTTGAGGACTATGCCTTATGAAACTTCTGCTCGATACCCATACATTCCTTTGGTTCATCAGTGCTGATTCTAATCTGAGTTTAAAGGCGCGAAGTTATATCGAAGATATGGCCCATGAGCGATTATTAAGCGTTGCTAGTTTATGGGAGATGGCAATTAAGGTAAGCATTGGAAAGTTAAAAATTCCTCTACCATTTACTACTTTGGTAGCTGATCATGTGATGGGCAATGCGATTCATGTCTTACCAATTGCTCCTGACCACTTGGATATGCTCAGTACGTTGCCTTTTCACCACAATGATCCCTTCGACCGACTATTAATTGCTCAGGCTAAAACAGATGGTTTAGCGGTTTTAAGCCGTGATAGCCTATTTGACAATTACGATGTGCGTCGAATTTGGTAAAGAGAAATCTCTTAACCCTAGCTATAAAATAAATGAGCGGAGACACGGTGTCTCCGCTCATTTATTTTATAGCTATATAGATTTTAACTTGACAAAAGCTTTACCGGCGTTTGCCCAACACTTGCAAGAGCCGTAAGAATAGATTAATAAAGTCCAGATAGAGCCGTAATGCACCCATGATGGCGACTTTCTGAATGCTCTCGGCTGTTTGACCACCCATGGTCTCGCTCAGCCGCTTGATCCGTTGGGTGTCATAGGCGATCAACCCCACAAAGATCAAAATGCCGGCATAGGTCAAAATCCAATACAGCGCGCTACTTTGTAAGAACAGATTGACGACAGAGGCGATAATCAGGCCGAGCAGGGCCATGAAGAGCATGTTGCCAATGGTTGTCAGATCACGTTTGGTGGTGTAACCATACATGCTCATGGCGCCAAAAGTGGCGGCAGTGACAAAAAAGGTGCTGGCAATCGAGTCAGATGTGTAGATCAGAAAGATCGTCGACAATGTTAGGCCATTGAGCAGCGAGTAGAACAGAAAAGCGCCAACGGCCAACGGGCCCGACAGCCGTGAAATGCCCCAACTCAGGCCAATCACGACCACCAATTCGGCCACAATCAAGCCAATCATCACGGGGCCCGACAAACTATTGATAAACCCGGATGAATAGGTCCAATAAGCGACAAAACCGGTGATGGCAAGACCGGCAGCCATCCAAGCATAGACTTGTTGAAACAGCGTTCGTTCACGCGTGTCGTCGCGCGACAAGGTTGGTGAGTAGCCCATAAATGTCTTCCTTTGGGGAATTCCCCTCATGCTAAAGTCTTATATAAAGTCTCATATCTAGTGGAGATGCAACGTCATTATAGCATATCTGCGCCTTGATCTTTGATAGCTTGCCGACAAATGGCCGACATTTTGGGTTAAACGAGACTGGCTATCTCAGGTGACGCAGGCAAAAACGTTACACAGAGAACACGGAGGAGTCGCAGAGAACACAGAGAAATTAAAGCGCCCTTGAGTTCTTTGTGTGCTCGGTGTAGTTTTTTCTCTGCGTCCTCTGTGTAACTGCTTTTTCGCATGGCTTGCGCGTCATATGCGTAAATATTTGCTCGCTTTTTGCGTTACGTGCCGGTCTCATTATTCACTACTGGCAATGCCGCTAAAAAAGTGATCCCTGCTTGATCCAAATCCCGATCCAAAGCAAAGGTCAGGCTGCGCACGCGGATCTGCCCAATCCGCTGATCAAGTGGGCGTGCCAAAGGGATAGGATAGATCAGAATGGCCTCATCTGCCCCTTTTGCCTCGGCATAAGCAACCACCTGGGCCACCTCATCGGGGCTAGGCATAACCTCTGGGGCGCGATATTTTGTGTCCATCACCCACCGGACTTGGCCTGTTTCCTTCGCATAGACAACCAGATCGATCTCGAAATGCGGCCCAGCGTTGCCGATATGATAACGCTCTTGGGTCTGGAGCGTATATGTGTCACCTAGATGAATTTTTAACCATTCGGCCACAAAACGTTCATAGAGTCGCGCCATGTCCACCACAAAAGGGACCATCGTGCGGGCGCCGACTTCATGGCTGGGACCACTTTGGTCTAAAAAGAAGTGGCAAAGTGCATGCAAGGGGTGATAATCACTGTTCAAACGGTTGTAGGCGCGTTGTGTTGCGGCCTGGACGGTGAAAGCCTGCAAGGTCGTCGTCTGTTGCAACAAACGATAGGCTTGGCGCACACGCGGTAGCGCGCGCTGCTCGGTGCAAAGGTCACTTTGTAGAATGCGGTGGAGCGTCCAGGTTAATATCTGATTCTCGGGCACATCGGCGGTCTGTTCATCGTAGCGGCAGGGGAGATCCGCTTGCCACGGTTTGCGCATAATGCGCGGTAAATCTAGTTGGCCCCGCACATAGGGCAAGGCGGCGGCTTGGGGTACATAGGCGCGATAAATGCCCTTGCGGAAACGATCCACAATTTGTTGGGCCAGGATCTGCGCCAGGCGCTCGTAGAATTCTTCGAGCGTAGCCGCATTAAAGAGGCCTGGTAAAAAACGGAAACTCTGCAAGGTATAGGCCACTTCTAGCATGCCAAATAAGTTGGCCAACGGAACCTTAGGCTGCAAGGAGAGGCCGATCCCATCCAGCAGCGCGATAAAACCCACCCAACCGCGCGCCGTCAATTGCCAGCGCCCCTGGTTGAGAAAAGAAGGCGGTTGCAAATCTACCTGTGCCCGGTAGCGTTGATGGAGCAGTTGGGCCGCGGCCTGGGTCAATTGTTCTGGCGCAAAGAAGGCGGGTTGATATTCCTGTAAAGGCAGGACGGTTGTCGATAATTTGACCATTCGTTACTTTGTGAAATGAGCTGGTGAATGACTAGGGCTGGTTGACAGTTTTGTGGCACGGTTGGGGATAATGATAGGTTCCCGGCGGAACTTGAAAGAGTAAGCGAACCTAATGCTTTGCGTTAAACAGTTCGCGTGCCACCCGCGCCCAGCGAAATTCTTCCATTCGCTCTACATTGTCGAAGAAATATTCCTCTAGATACGGCTCGATCTCCATTTGCCAGATGTCTTGGATCTCCTGCGCCAAGGTCTGGCGCATAAAATACGAGATGCCAATTTCATAGTGACGGTCGCCAATCTGTAAATTCAGTTGCTGGAGCAGACTAATCAGTGGTTCCACGGGGAAATTGGTCTGTTCACGCGCATGAAACGTGCGTAACGCCGCATAGTTGGGATAGAGCGCCAGGAAGGCAAAGCGGCGGCGTAATGCGTGATCGACCAAGGCGATCGAACGGTCTGCCGTATTCATCGTGCCAATCAGGTAGACGTTGGGCGGAATGCCAAACGGCTCATCGCCGCCAGCCAATGGAATCTGTTTGGCGCGATATTCCAAAAGCACCATTAATTCGCCAAAGACGCGCGCCAGATTCGCCCGGTTAATCTCGTCGATAATCAACACACAAGGGCCGTGGCGTTGTTCCGCTTGGCGGCAGAATTCCAAGAAGCGACCGGGCACCATCGCATAGGCCAGTTGTCCGTAGCTGGTTTTGGGGCGAATCCCCTGGACAAAATCTTCATAGGCATACGACGGGTGAAATTGCACCATCTCCATCAAACCGTCATCGCCACCAATTAAATGGCGCGCCAGGTGGTCGGCCAAGAAGGTTTTGCCGACGCCGGGTGGACCATAGATGATGGCCTGCCCTTTACGGCGAATGGCTGCTACCCAATGCTCTAAAATTTCCTGCTCAAATCCTGTATCCTGAACACATTCTGCCAACGAATAAGTTGGATTGACCGGCCAACTGACCGGCGTGGTCGTCGCATCGGCAATTATCGACGCCCTCGATAACGAATCATGTTCAATCTTCTCGGCATAGATAGCCGCCGTCTCGTGCAAAATAGGAATTGTCGGTTTTGTGGGCGGCTCATACGTCTGTTCGGTCTCGGTGACCGGTGCAGCGAGCACATCTTCGAATTGTTGCCGGCTTAGCTGGCTCAACAGCTTATGTTGTTGGTCCAAATTAACCTGACGCTGGGTCGTGTCGTCCCATTCCACCGGTAAACAGTGGCCATTTTGCACACCCGGCACAAAATAATAAGCACCGGCTACAATCCCAATGCCAAAGATTGTGGTGACATCCTCAGTAGTGGGGCCTGCTTGCGCCACAATCCGATCCCCCTCCTTGATCTGGCGCGCAAAGGTCCAAATTTGATTGACCGTCCGCTTGGTCCAGTCGTGCTGCTCCTTGAGCAATTCATCGCGGCGCGCCATAAATTCGGCGCGACTGAGGCCGGTCAGATCGCCGACTTCATCCCATCCCAGGGCCACAAAACCACCTTCGCGCCATTCATCCCACTGCCAACCCTGTTCGCCCAGGGCAATCAGCCAGTAACGGACGTTGCGGAAAGCATATTTTTTGACAGAGACCAGCCATTGGCAGAAGAGATCAAAGAGATCGTCGGTTCTGGCCTGGGTGGGCGTGGCCGGCGCGAGCAGATCCGTCAACGTTTGCCGCAAGCGCAACAGGGTCGCGTTGGCGGCTGGATAATCATTCAGCGTCTGGGCAAAAGTTGCATTGGTAAAATAGTTGAGCACGCGGCGCGATTTATTCGTAATCAGCCCAAAATTGTCGGGCTGCAACGCATTGAGGATCGGCGTGAGCGTGCCAGTTTGGAAGCCTTTGGTATAAGGTAAGCGCACAAACGCCGTACAAGCCTCCGTCAATGTTTCCGGGTCGCGCTCACACTGCTGAATAAACCGCAGAATCGCCGTGGCAATCGCCGGCCAACTTCGGCGTTTTGCCCAGCGTTTGGCCTCATACCATTTACGGATATCACCGTTGATGGCTGGCGCGACATGGATCCACGCCCCTTTTTGGCGATTATTGGTCGAGTCAACATAGGGCAAAAATTGCAACAGCACACGGTCGGTTACATCGTGACCGCGTGCGGCGGCGGCGGTAATCAAGGCGAAGTTGGTGCGGGCAAGTTCGCGCCCGCGGCTATATTGCGCCAAGCGCTGCTGCCCGGCTGGCGTGGGCAGATAGGTTTGCACGAATTCTTGGAAAAGTAGGCTAAACTCGTGCCTTTTTTCAGGGGAGAGCAGCGTTGCGCTTTCTCTGTTCATGGTCTGGGGTCGTTGGTTCGCTCGGTGATTCACACCTGAAGTATAGCGTATTTACAGGTCGTTTTCAACCCGCTGCATCACCGAACAACAATTTGCACTTCCCGCCGCATCGCTACCCTCTGAGGGCCACATTGGCGCACACCTGAATAGGGTCCCAGGTGGGTGAATAGGGCGGCGCATAAGAAAGGTCGAGCATGCTCAGATCGCTCAGCGTCATGCGCGCTGTGATGGCGGTGGCAACGATATCGATGCGCTTGTTGACGCCCGCCTTGCCCACCAATTGGCCCCCTAGCACTCGACCACTGCTCTTCTCGAAAATCAACTTAACTTTGATGGGTTGGGCGCCCGGCCAATAACCGACCTTGTCGTCATGGCTGATCACGGTGCTGCCTACATCCTCACCCAGGGCGCCAAAATTTCCGCTGGCTTTGGCCTGCTTTTCCGTCAAACCGGTGACCGCCAGCGTATAATCAAAGACTTTTACCACCGTTGTCCCTAAAATGCCCGGAAACGTGGCGAAGGTTCCACTGAGATTCTCGCCAACGACGCGTCCGCCTTTGATGGCTGATGTCGCCAGGGGAATCCAGACATTTTTTTCTAGCACCCGATGATAATGCTCCACACAGTCACCCGCGGCATAAATATCGGGATCGCTCGTCTGCATCTGCTCGTTGACCCAGATCGCCTGCGTTGCGCCAATCCGCAGACCGGCGGCGACGGCCAGTTCACTGTTCGGGCGTACACCCGCCGCCATGATGACCATGTCAGTGGCCAGTGCTGGGGTTTCGGCGGTGATCACCTGCAGCTGATCACCACTCGTTTCAATGGCTGTCACCTGGGTATTCGTTCGCACCTGCACCTGCTGTTCGGCCAAATGGGTCATGACGGCTTCGACCATTTCGTGATCAAAACTGGTCATGATCTGCGGCGATTTCTGCAATAGCGTTACAGCCAAGTGGCGGTCGCGCAATGTTTCGGCCATTTCCATCCCAATATAGCCGCCCCCGATGATGATGGCGCGTTGTGGCAACTGGTCGGCCATATAGTCGAAAATCTGCCGAGCTTCCTGCAGCGTCCGCAGCGTGAAGACACCTGGCAAATCGGTGCCAGGTATCGGCGGGCGCGTCGCCCTTGCCCCCGTGGCGATCACCAACTTGGCATAAGGTTGCTCAAAGAGTTTCCCTGTGACCAGGCTGCGCACCGAGACAGTTTTTGCGCTGCGGTTGATCGCAAGCACTTCATGCTGAATGCGCACATCAATGCCCCGGCTCTCGCGGGCCATTTCTGGCGTGAGCACGATCAAACGGCGGTCAGACTCGACAACGCCGGCCAGCCAATAGGGCAGTCCACAAGCCGAATAGCTGATATCTTGGCCCCGATCAAAAACGATAACCTCGGTGGCCGGGGTGGCGCGTTTAAGTTTGCTGGCGGCCGTCATGCCCGCCGCGTCGCCGCCGATGATGACAATTGGTTGGTTCATGCCCCAATTATAACCGCGTGCTAGGCAATCTGATAAACAAGCCCGCCATCAAAGAAGGTCATGACCACCCGTTACCCTTATGCGATTAACGTGAACAAGTTGCATTCAAGCCCAATGAGAGCGGCGCGTTTACCGGAGGCAACCCTGCCGATCACCGATGCCTAGCCTGCCGCCTCTGCCACTTATTTTGTATAGCTATAAATGGTCACCACCAGACTAAATTGATTCCATACACGATTTAAAATAAATCTTCCCAATCTAGAATTGACAATCTGGGCCCGCGATGGTAAGATTCACCCTGTTAGTCAGTTGGAGACGTGGTGTAGCGGTTAGCATGCGGCCCTGTCAAGGCCGAGGTCGCGGGTTCAAATCCCGTCGTTTCCGCAGGAGACCATTTCAGTAGAAGTTGTAGAAATGGATTTTTTCAAGATAAACGGGTCAACAGTGAAAGCTGTTGGCTCGTTTATTTTACGCCCCAGAACCAAATGACAGTTTGAACGCAGTGTTACTGCTGTGACTACCTTTCCTTGAACATACACCCGCTCAACAATTTGTCCGACTAATGCCGCTTGTGCCTCTACATCGTCTTCACACTGTTTCCAATGGCTTCTGAAATTATTAAGCAGATCGGCGGCTCGTTCTAAGTCGTTGTTCTCTATAGGTGTGAGCTGTTCTAGTTCCTGCTGTAGTTTCATACGCTGTTGAATATATTCCTGCTCGTCTGTGATAAATCCTAAATCCCATCGACTGTCCATGCGTTTGATGACAGTGCGAATTTCATCTAACCGCAGTTGTAAATCTTTTTCACCTAACAGCTCACCAAGCGATGCTGTGATACTCTGCCGCCAGTGTGTAGGCGGCTTGAGTTGCATTAGAATATTGATAACCTGATCGTCAATGATTTCTACTCTGACCCGCTGTTGCCCGCATGAATAGCCTAATTCACGCGCTCGACAGCGGTAACATCTATATTCGCTGCCTTTATATGCTTGTGCGCGCATCTTTCCGTAACTTGGAAAGTTATTCTCTGCTGGACGTTTGCAACAGCAGTCATAACAGTAAACGATACCCCTCAATAGATAAGGGTTATACTTAATCGTCTTCTGGTGGTGACGTACTCGTTTAGCACGCACTTCTTGGCATAGCTTATACAACTCTTCGCTGATCACCGGTTCATGTTGACCCTTAAACCACTCTATTGGCGATGTCTCACAGCGTGTACCGTCTGGATTGCGAACGTATGGTTGATAGCTTACCTTGCCCAGATAGATTTCGTTCTGAAGAAAATCCCGCACCGTATCTTTCGAGAACGGGCGATTGCGTTTCGTTTTATACCCTTTTTTATTCAAAATGTGGGCAATATCGGTATCACTGTATTCGTCTGTTGAGTAGAGTTCAAAGGCCATTCTCAAGCCTTCTATTTCGTTCTCATCAGGGATAAGTACCTTTTTCTCATCTTTTGTCATTCCAAAAGGCGCAATGTTGTTATGAAACCCTTGGATAGAACGCTCTTTTTTACCTTTGGCCGTTTCGCTGGCTAGGTTTCTGCTGTACCAGTCGGCAACTGACTCCATAATTCCCTCAATCAATGCACCCATTTGACCATCACTGTCCTCTGATGGCTCATTGACCGAGAAAACCTTGATACCATAATCGTAACGAAGAAGGGATTTGACTGCTAAAGCATCAGTACGGTTACGAGCAAAGCGATCAAACTTGTGAACGATCACTGCATCAAACTTACCTTTGCGGGCATCCTTGCGTAATTGTTGGAAAGCTGGCCGGTCAGCACTTCGTCCACTCTGAGCTTCATCTTTGTAGGTTTGCACTAACAATCCACCTTTGGCAATTACCCATGCTTCAATAGCACGCTGTTGCGCATCCAGCGAGAAATTACCAACCTGTTCTTCGGAGCTTATACGTACATACGCTGCATAACGCATTTTGAAGTACTTCCTTTCTTGAAAGTGAAGTTTGCGCCCATTCGTTTTAGCCTTTGGTAGTGGCTCGCATATATCTATTCGTGGGGCCGTGCAGCAGGTTAGTTATTAGCGCCCACTCCCTGAACACACTAAGATTCGATACTATGCAATGTTAGCAGGGCTATTAATATGTTCCTTAACAGCCTGAAGTGCTGCGTTACCGAGCACTTCTCTTGCCTCAAAGATGTTCAGATCCAACGCCCCACAGACATCATACAAAACGAGAAGTTCTGGAAGCACATCCTTTGGATATTCTTCCACTGCATCCTCCTGCCACTGTTGCCGCAAATTCTTCAACGAATCAAGACCTTGCATATCAGTACGCATATACTCTCCTTTGTTCTTTTGTTGGCATTGTTTTAAAATGCCAACGGCAGTTATACCCACACGTAAAATTGCCACTGAAGAAGTCTGTATTTACGGTACAGGCTTCTTCGTCTTTGTATTATTATCAATTTTTAATTTTAGTAAAATTTAGTTCATATCGGTTAAAATTAGTTAATATGACTGATCAGAAAATCTGGCTTAGCGTAACTGAAGCATGCGAATATCTAGGCGTATCAAAAGTTACGCTTTACGCATACATGAAAGACAAGAGACTGCCTTATTATTATTTGGCTGGTACAAGACAACGCAGAGTTAAGAAGTCAGATTTAGAGGCATTACTAATTCCCGGAAATCCGGACGCGGTCGATCAAGAGGAATTAGAGTAGACTAACAAAAACAAATTTAATTTCTACACGTATTTTATCAAACAGTAAATAAATCAAGGATCTGCATAATGCAACCATATAGTGACCCCCGTTGTCAAGACAGCAAAAGGCTTGATTTAAAGTGGTGAACAATCCTCAAAATAGACGGCGGCAGGCGTGCGATAAGCGAGTGCTTGATGGTACCGTTGCGTATTATAGAACGGGAAATATGCGTCTAAGCGTTGGCGTCCGACAATCAGAGAAGGATAGTCATTGGGATAGACTTCTTCATATTTGACGGTACGCCACAAGCGTTCCACAAAAATATTGTCAAGCGCACGACCACGGCCATCCATGCTAATCGCGATTTTTGCTTGTTGCAGCCGACTGGTAAAGGCGGTACTGGTGAATTGAGCGCCTTGGTCGGTATTGAAAATCGTTGGTGCGGCCCGTTTGAGCGCTCGTTCCAAAACGACCAAGCAGAAATCCGTATCCAGGGTGTTCGAGATTTCCCAAGCCAAGACATAGCGACTAAACCAGTCGATGATCGCGACCAAATACATCCAGCCCTGTTGGAGTGCGATATAAGTAATATCCCGGGTACCCTCTGGGTGCCACACCTGATTGACCCGTTCGATCTTGACTCCACGCAGCAAATACGGGTAGACCGGATGCGCAGGATGTGGTTTCGACAAATTAGGTTTCGGCACGATGGCGGCCAATCCCATTGTTTGCATCAGCCGTTGCACACGCTTTTTGTTGACCAGATGGCCTGCGTCACGTAGCCAGTGCGTAATCTTGCGATAGCCATAGAACGGATGCCGAGTGTATTCGGCATCAATCAAGCGCATTAATTGTTGATTCTCTGCCTGCTCGCCGATGGGCTGATAGTAATATCCAGAGCGAGCGATGCCCAACAATTCACACTGCCGGACTACGGAAAGTTGTGTGTGCCCTGGCTCGATTAATCCACGCCGCTCAGCGACCGAGCACGCCAGCTTTTTTTTCATCCAATCTAATTCAACTTTTAACTGCCCGATTTGTTGATAAAGTTCAGCCTCTTTTGCGACTTGTTCTTTTTCGCCTTGACTTCGTCTATCAGCGAAAAGCAAGGGCAGGCTTTCTAGCAATTGACGCTTCCATTGCATCAATTGGTTTGGATGCATTTCATATTCGCTGGCCAGTTCGTTCAAACTGCGCTGTGCTTTCACGACTTCCAAGGCCGCTTTTGCTTTGAATTCGGCTGAATAACGTTTTCGTTGTTTTGTCATCTTGGTGGCTCCTTTGGGCCCTTATTTTATCATTAGTCACCACCTTATCTTCCTGTCTAAT
>JAPLGZ010000630.1 GCA_026389895.1 Chloroflexota bacterium
CGATTGATGAGATGTTGGCCAAGGTTGATCTGGATATTGTGCTGATCATCACGCCAATCTCCTTTCATTTCCCCAATGCGATGGCGGCGATTGCAGCGGGTAAACATGTTTATGTGCAAAAGGCGATGACAACCACGTTGGCCGAGGCTGATCAACTGTTGGCGGCCCGTGACAAGGCTGGCATTAAACTGGCGGCCGCCCCTGGTTTTGAACTTTTCCCGACCACCGACCAGATGCGCCAACTCATTGACGGAGGCGCCTTGGGCCGCGTGAACATTGGTTTTACATACACGTGGGGTTTTGGCCATGAACATGAGTCGATCCGCAGCGGCACGGGCGCCCTGGCCGAGATCAATCCGGCTTGGTATTATCGCGAAGGCGCAGGTCCCTTGCCAGATGTGACGGTCTATTCGTTGCAACTGGCAACCAGCCTACTTGGGCCAGTGCGGCGGGTGACGGCGCTGGGTAATAAAACGTCAGAGACGCTTACCTGGAAAGGCCAGCAAATGCCAATCCAGGTAAATGACAACAATTTGGTCTTGATGGAATTTGTGTCTGGCGCGCTGGTAACGGCGATTGGTTCTAACGGCGCCGGCAGCAGTCGCATTCCCTGGGGCGGATTGGGTCTCTACGGCACTGGTGGCGCCTTAGAAACCGTGGATGTAGACGGCGCAAGCGGTTATCCGACCCAGTTTGAGGTGCGTAACAAGGAAACCCACACGTATACGGCAACGCTTGGCGATCAACCCTATTTGAAGGGTGAACATTTGACCATCGAAGAGCCGCATGTCTATTGCGATATTATGGAACTCGCGGATGCGATTCATGAAGACCGCGCCCCGCGCAATTCCGGTGAACAGGCGCGCCATGTGGTTGAGATTATTGAACTGGCGCGGCTGGCAATGCAGACCGGCCAGACCCAGAATTTGACGAGCACGATGTAAGGGGCTGGTTCTAGAATAATCTTTGAGACAACGTGCTCCTGCCCTAACCCTCCCCTGGTAAGCGCAAGAACTGCTCATGGACTAAGGGTGTTGCCTATAAGAATAATGTGGACTAAAACTGTTTGACAATCTTAACAAAAGTCTGCTATGATCCTTAACATCTTCTTGTTACACTATTACTCGCCCGAGCCAGCTTGATTCCCACGACGTGACCAGCCTATCCCTGTGATCGCCTGTGATTTCAAAATCTAGAGGTCGATATGTCAAACGCCATCGAGAGCGCTAAACTACCGGCGACAGTTTCCACACCTACGCGTCGCAAAGGGCTCAGTTTGCGCGCCCGCGAAGAGCTGATTGCTTACTTGCTCATTTCGCCGTGGATCATCGGTTTCCTCGTTTTTACGCTAGGCGCCCTGATCTTTTCACTGGTGATCAGCTTTTACAATACTGACTTAATGTCGCCCGCCAAATTTATCGGCTTGGGCAATTATAAGGAAATGTTCACCGATGATGAGCTTTTCTGGAAGGCACTAAAAGTAACCAGCTTGTATACGCTGGGCGTTGTGCCGTTACAGATCATCTTTGGCCTGTTCGTTGCGCTTTTGCTCAACCAGAAGATCCGCGGCATTGGCATCTGGCGCACCGTTTTTTACCTGCCTTCGGTCGTCTCTGGTGTGGCCGTTGCCATGATCTGGATCTGGTTTTTTCAGCCAGATTTTGGGCTGGTCAACGGTGTGTTGGTGCAGTGGGGTGTCAAAGATCCACCGCGCTGGATGTTCAGTGAAAGTTGGGCTTTGCCCATGTTGATCATCACCAGCGTCTGGAGCATTGGCCCAGGCATGTTGATCTTCCTAGCTGGCTTGCAGAGTATTCCGCTTGAAATGTACGAAGCGGCCCAACTAGATGGGGCAAACGGCTGGCGACAATTTACAAATATCACGATCCCGATGCTTAGCCCGCAGATTCTTTTTAATTCGATCATGGGCATTATCGGGTCATATCAGGTTTTTACCGCTTCGTTTATCATTACCAATGGCGGTCCTAATAATGCCACTTTGACGATGGTGCTTTACCTCTATCAGCGTGGCTTTCTAACGGCGCGGTTTGGCTATGCCGCGGCCTTGGCCTGGGTCTTGTTTTTGATCATCCTGGTCTTTACGCTCTTTACCCTGCGCTCTAGCCGTTCATCGGTTTTTTATGGAGGCTAAATGGCAACTTTAGCAAGTTTGGATCAGGAAGCCGGCAAGGCGCTGCGCTCCAAAAATTGGGGCTTGTTGACGGGGCGCATCCTGATCTATATTTTTTTATTCGGTGCTGGTTTTACGTTTATGTTGCCGGCGCTCTGGATGCTCACAACGGCCTTCAAAACGATCTCGGAATCGCAAAGTTTTCCGCCGGTCTGGTTGCCGAGCCATCTGGAATTTAGCAATTTTGTCCAACCTTTTATCGATTTACCCTTTGTGCAGTTTTATGAGAACACACTCTTTCTCACCGTGAGCAACTTGATCGGCGTCTTGTTGTCCTGCATTCCCGTCTCCTATGCCTTTGCCCGCTTGAATTTTCGTGGCCGCGAAGTGTTGTTTCTCCTAGTGCTGGCGACGATGATGTTACCCGAGCAGGCGACTTTGATTCCGATTTATATCTTTTTCACCAAACTGGGCTGGGTCAATACTTATCTGCCGCTGATCGTCCCCCGTTATTTTGCAACCGATGCCTTTATCATCTTCTTGATGCGCCAATTTTTCAGAACCATCCCCACCGATCTAGATGACGCCTGCAAGATCGACGGCGGTGGCCCGATTACAAATTTAATCCGTATCATCTTGCCGCTGAGCGCCCCGTTGATCGGTGTGGTCTTGATCTTTGTCTTTGTCGGCGAATGGAATTCCTTTTTCTGGCCGCTGATCTATCTCAGTTCGATGGAAAATTACACGATCTCGTTGGGCTTGCGCTTGTTTGAGACGCAATACTTTGTGCAAATGAACACGCTCATGGCGATGTCCCTACTCGCTTCCCTGCCGACGATCTTTATTTTCTTCATCGCACAACGGCAATTTTTGAAGGGCGTTGTGCTGACTGGCGTCAATCGCTAGCGATTACTGTCGTTCATCCGTGCCACATCATTAATTTCACTATGTAGCGTTATCGGACACTTGCATGGGCGCCGCTTGTGGCGCGTATTGAGTGATAAGCGGCGCCCATGCAAGTGTCCGAAGTATAATTCTTGATAAATAGTTGCCATGATTCAAATATTCCGCGTTTTTTAACAAAAGAAAGGCAGACTCATGCAATCGATCAGCAGAAGAAGTTTTCTCCGTGGCGTCGCTGGGGTAGGGGCAATGGCTGTCGTGGCCGCCTGCGCCGCACCTGCGACCTCGCCCGCGGCTAGTAGCGCTGGCGCACCAAGCAAGGCCAAAATCAGTTTGCGCTGGGATGTCTCAGACGCCACCGACGTTCCCGTCATGATGGAAATGGGCAAGAAGGCCGCCGCCATCTTTGCCGAAAAGTTCCCCAATATTGAAATCGTCCCGGAACCACCGCCACCATCCGATACCGCCGCCCAGCAAATTTTGACACAAATGATCGGCGGCAATGCCCCCGACATTATCGGCTATTGCTGCGACGTGCTCCCGTTCTGGGCGCAAAAGAAACAATTGGTGGACATGACCCCGTTTGTCGACAAGGACATGACCAAAGAGCAGATCGCTGACTACCCCAAGCCGCACTGGGACGCTTTTACCAATCCCCATGTGGGCCGCTATGCTTTGCCAATGTACATGGGCACGATTGTGCTCTATTACAACAAAGATCTGTTCGATGCCAAAGGTGTGGCCTATCCCGACAAAACTTGGACCTGGGCGTTGGACGGCAGTGGCACCTATGAAGATGCCGCGCGCAAACTTACCGACGAGGCCAAGAAAGCCTGGGCGGCGAGTATCGGTGATGGTCCCGATCGTCTGCAACAAAAAATCGCTGGCAATGGCGGCCATTGGGTTGATCCCAACGATGACACCAAGTCTGTCTTTGACCAACCAGCCGCGCTTGATGCCATCCAATGGCTGTGGGATCGGCTCTGGAAAGATAAGTCTTTCATCAATTACAACGCCATGGAAAAACAGGGCCAGGCACAATTGATGAGCAATGGGCGAATTGCCATGTTTGAAAGTGGCGACTGGAATCTGAGCCCGATGGTCAAGACTTCTGGCGGTAAATATAAATGGGATGTGGCTGAACTACCCAAAGGCCCTGTGCAACAGAACACGCTGCTCACCACCGACGGCTGGGCGATCTGGAAGGGCAGCAAAGGTGTTCAAGAATCTTGGGAATTTGCCAAGTGGCTGCAATCCGATGAATGGAACGATCTGTTGATCAGCATGGGCTACTTGCGCCCGTCACGCATCTCGCTCTTTGATAAGTGGAAATCCACTGTGTCGAAGGCCGTGCCCGAACTGGCCGACAAGAACTTGGACGCCTTTAACGAAGCGGCCAAATATGGTACAACCCTCGAACTCTTCCAATACAATGCTGAAGCCAACGAAATTATCGTGGCTGCTCGTGATAAGGCCATTCGCACCGGCGACCCCGCTGTGAAAGATATCTTCACCGAAGCGGCCAAGAAAGTAAATGACGCCGAAGTGAAAGCCGCCCAATCGGCTGATATCAGCAACCCCGTGCCTTGTGAGTGTAAGGCGTAGGCTGTACTAAAAATAAGCTTGTAAAAAGCCTCCAGGTTCCATGAACCTGGAGGCTTTTTTATCAATCCACACAGGTGGATTACCGCGTAGGGGCGCCCAAAGG